>JBEKOS010000158.1:0-8713 GCA_049521535.1 Terriglobales bacterium
GAATCCTCCGCGGCGGCCGTATAAACAGATTGGTTGGCCAATTGGATGGCACTTGCAAGCGCATTGGTATGCGGTGAGAGTCCCTCGTAAATCCTCAAGGGAGGCGGATATTTGCGGTTCGGCCCGGCTTCGCGAAAGTAAGCCAGCACCGTGTCCACGGCAATTTTGCTGGCGACCTCACCGGCTGCCTGGCCGCCCATGCCGTCACAAACCACGTAAATGCCATAGCGCCAGTCGTAGCCGAAGTTGTCTTCGTTGTTGGTCCGCACACAACCCAGGTCGCTTCGGCTGGCTACTTGAACGTAAAGGCTCATTCGTTTACCTGAGACGGAAAACCCTCCCGCCGGGGATGAACCATTATGCCCGAAGAAGTAGCCAGTCGTCAGCAGCCAGCCGTCGGCAAGTGCAAATTTTCGGTTATCGGGCCTTAGCCTGTTACACGAGAGCAGTACCAGGCTCCCTGGCCAACGACTCCTGACCGCACGGGCGCCAGGAGCCGAAAGCCGACAGCCAATCACCTTCTGGCATATACTCTGAGAATCAACCGGGGGGTATACCTATGAGCGAAGAACCAATCCAGCGCATCGGCGATTACGAGATTCTGAGCGTCCTTGGCACCGGCGGCATGGGCAAGGTCTTTAAGGTGCGAAACGTAATTTCCGACCGCATCGAGGCCATGAAGGTGCTGCGGCAGGATCTGGTAGGCCGGCAGGAACTCGACAACCGCTTCCTGCGCGAGATCAAACTGCTAGCGAGCCTTGATCATCCCAACATCGCAGTGTTGCGTACCGCTCTGATGCTGGACAACCGCCTGGTCATGATCATCGAGTATGTAGAAGGCTCCAGCCTTGCGGCGCGATTGGAGCAAGGGCCCATTCCACCGGCGCAGGCCGTGGATTACATCAGCCAGGCGCTTGCGGGGCTCGGCTACGCGCATAAGCAGCATGTGGTCCATCGTGACATGAAGCCTGCCAATATGATGGTGACTCCCCAAGGCGTGCTGAAGATCATGGACTTTGGCATTGCTCACGGTGCTAACGACGCCGCTCTGACCAAGACAGGCACCACGCTGGGTTCGCTCTATTACATGTCTCCCGAACAGGTTGCCGGGCAGCCAACCGACGAGCGCTCGGACCTCTACTCCGTCGGCGTTTCGCTCTATGAAATGGTGACGGGACAGCGCCCATTCACAGCGGACAGCGATTTTTCCATCATGGCCGCGCAACTGCAGAATGCACCCCGGCCACCGCTCGAATTGTGTGCGAATTTGCCGGAAGGACTGAACGAGATCATTCTTCTCGCCATGGCCAAAGATCCGGCCCAGCGGTTTCAGTCGGCGGACGCCTTCAAAGCCGCATTGAGTTCGGTGCAGTCGGGAGTTACCGCCGCGCCCCAAACTTCGGCTCAGCCAGTGGCAGCGGCTCCAATGCCCGTTACAGCGCAGACAAGCCGAGGCGTTAGCGCCACTGCCGGCTTCGGCACAACGCCTTATGTTCCGTCATCGGCGAGCTCCACGGCGGCGGCGGTGGCGGCGCAGAGGCCGCCCACGCAGAATATTCCTTTGCCGGTACCAGCACGCCCGCAACATCGCGGCCTGTATATCACGCTCGGCGCCGTGATCGTCTTGTCGGCATTGGTGGCAGCGGGCTTCGTTGGCCTGCGTCATACCGCGGCGAAAGAAGGGACTCCTTCGGCACAGCCGAGCGCAGCTTCACAAACAGAAAATGCCGCTGGCGTGCCTGCGACTCCTGCTCCGGCTACAGACAATACCAGTGGAACAAACGCGGAGGCAGGTGCAACGAATCCTTCAACTCCTAGCGGTACAGGAGCAGATGCAAGTGTTCCAGTACAGCCTGTAGCCAGCCCGGCGCCTGCGAATTCGTCAGCGACGGAGGTTCAACCGCCCGCCGGCAAATCATTAGGCGTTAAGCGCGCCCCGTCCCCGGTAGCGAATACCACTGCGGTCAATCCGCCGCCAGCGCCTCCAAGCGGACAGGTGTCAGCAGGCGCTCCTCCGTCCGTGGATAACAGCCAGCTCGAAGAACTCCAGCAGCAACACGATCAGCTTTCCGGCCGCGCCGCAGCGATCGATAGCAGCCTTAACCGCCTGCAGCAATCTCAGGCGGCCCAAGGCCTCGGGCTACGCGGAGACATAGCGGCAGCGCAGGCCAGGATGCATAGTAACCTTGATAGGGCGAACGCAGCGCTACAAAGCGGCGACGCAGCACACGCCAAGAAGTCCTTGGAACAAGCCGACGCCGCGGCGGAGCAGTTGGAGAAGTTCCTAGGGCACTGACGACGAAACTAAACCGCTTCGCAAGGTGGAACTAAGACACTATCTCGCCGGCGCCGGTTGCGGCGCAGCCTGCGGCACTGGCGCTGGTGGCGCGAAATTCACTTTAGGCACCTCACGTGCTCCTTCTGCGGCCTTGAAATAGGCGTCGTTGGGCTTGAATCCTGCCCAGCCCGCAAATATGTTGTTCGGAAATTGCTGGATGTAGGTGTTGTAGTCCTGCAGCGTATCGTTATATCGCTTGCGCTCCACGGCGATGCGGTTCTCTGTCCCCGCAAGTTCGTCTTGTAGCCGCAGGAAGTTCTCGTTTGATTTCAATTGCGGATAATTTTCGACAATCAGCAGCAGGCGGCCGAGCGCGCCATCAAGCTGGTTATTCGCGGCGATCTTGTCGGACGGCGTTCCGGCCGAGAGCAGCGCGGAGCGGGCTTTGGCGATATCGCCAAAGACGGTCACTTCCTGCTGGGCGTATCCCTTCACGGTTTCGACAAGATTGGGAATGAGGTCGGCGCGCCGCTGCAACACAATGTCAACTTGCGACCATGAGGCTTTGACCGCCTCGTTCTTGGTCACCAGCGTGTTGCGCACGCTAACGTATTGCCCGAAGAACATGAATCCGAGCAGCGCGATCAGCGCCAGAACGACGAGGAAAACAATTAGTCCTTTGCTCATTTCTCTCTCCTGTTGAAATCAATGAAACTCTAACCGCGGATTTAGACAGATTCAAGCGGATTTCGAAAGGACTTAATTCTTCTCATTGATCCGCCTAAATCCGTGTTCATCCGCGGTCAATTCCGAACCGCATCCGGCATGCGATCCACCGCCGCTGCCACACGTTCCACCGTTGCGATATATCGCGCAGCCACGTCTACCACGTCCAAACTCTTCGGATCGGTCCGTTTCTCTCGGATGTCGAGCACCTGCTCAAAGGCTGACGCGTCGCACCCAATACTCCCGGCCAGCGCCTTCACCGCCTCGCGCTTGGATGCCGCCATCGGCTTCCTCTGTACCAGCAATACATGCCGGAAGAGCGTGCAAAAGGCGGACACCGACTTCAACAGCAGGTTCCACGTGCGTTGCCGGTCGCCGGAAGCCAGCAACAACTCCCGGCGCAGCAAAATGAGTTTTTCTTCCAATTCGTATTCAATCTGGGCGCGGTGCCAGTGCATCGGCAGTTCAAGCGACGCCAGCACATCCCGCCCCAGAAGCACGCGGTGCTGCTGCTTCATGTCGAGCAACTCGATGGAAAAAACGTCCGCCGAGCGCTTCAATTCCACCTCGGTAAACATCAGCGGAAATGGGTGTTTCTGTTTCGTCCACCACTCAACCGCCGTTGCGACGGCGAGAAGTTTCGTCAAGGCCGTGTCCTGAAAGATGCATAACAGGTTGAAGTTGGAATGCTCCGGATGATACTCGCCAGCCACCGCCGACCCGTACAGAATCACGGATTCGAGGTTGCTGCCCGCGGCCTGCTGCAAACGGGCGAGAAACTCGCTGACTTGCTTTTCAGGGATTGGATTTGTTGCTGTCATGATTCCCTTGGGGCCTATTTTCCAGTCAATTGTTCACAACATCAATTGTCGTCCTGAGCGAAGCGAAGGATCTCTGCATTTTTCTGCCGCACGCAAAGTACATAGATCCTTCGCCCGCAAAGGGCGCGGGCTCAGGATGACAAGTTCTTGGGGTCGTCCCAAAGCAGTACGCCGGAGGCCGCAGTAGATCACCAGCTTCCTCCGGCGCCGCCTCCACCCGTACTGCCACCGCCAAAACCTCCAAACCCACCGCCTCCGCCAAATCCGCCGCCACCCCAACCGCTGTCCGACCCGCGCCCGCCGCCGCTGCCCATGCTAAACAACAATATATAGAAAAGCAGGCTGCGCAGCGGGGGCACAAACAACACAACCAGCACCAGGACGATTATGCCGAGGACCGCAAGTGGCGACAAATGTGCCTCCCGAGGAGCCACCGATGGAGCAATTCTTCGCGCTTGCGAGGTCGTGATTTCAATCCCCGCATCTTTGGCGATTACATCCACCACTCGGGAAGTAAGCAGGCTAATCGCGCCGTCGTAGTCGCCGCGCTGCAGATAAGGCACCGCCTCGCGACCGAATCCTCCGACTTTGCCATCCGGAAGAATTTCCTCGAGTCCATACCCGACGTTGGTGTAGTACCTGTGGTCCTGAGTGCTAAGCAGTATCAGCACCCCACGGTCTTTGCCCTTCTGCCCAATGCCCCACTTTTGGTAAAGATCGACCGAATAAGGAAAGATCTCCTGGCCATCTGTGGACTTGATGGTGACCACGGCGATCTGTGCCTGCGCTTTCTCCTCCACCTGCTGGCACATCTCGTTAAGCTGGCTCTGCGTGGCTGCGCTCAGCACTCCCGCAAAGTCGTTGACATAATTGGACGGCTTGAGCGATGCGATGGGCTCTGCAACAAGCGGCAGAGCAAGCAGCAATACTGCAAGCAGTATCAACCTACTTGCAGAGCGGATCGCTTTCTCGTCAATCAGCATCACACGTTCCAGTCTTGAAGAATCAGCGGCGCCCTGATGCGCCCAACGCACATTCCACTTCAGCCTTGCCGATGCTGCCCTTCGGACCCACCGCAAACGCAATGCCCCTGTTGACCCCTACCGCATTGAAACCAGTCGGACTGAACCATCCCCAGTTTTGCAGTCCGTCGATCGAAAAAGCGCTCACCGATGGGCCAACAGTAACCTGGCAAGCGGGCCTAGATACAAATGCAATGGCGGAGAAATATTGCTGTTCCTCATTCTTTACCAGTTTCCAAGTGGCGCCACCATCGTCCGATGTGGAAAGATTGGCGACGCCGGCCTCCGGGTGCTTGTAATCCCCGCCCGCGATGACCCCGTGGCGCGCATCAATGAATGCCACTGAAAAAATTCCCGCCGTGGGATCGCCATGCGGCATTTCTCTTGGGGCCTCAGTCACCTTCCAGCTCTTGCCTCCATCGGTGGACCGGAAAATGCGCGCGGCCGAGCCGCCGGTCACAAACCAGGCGTTCTTGCCGCCCTGCGTGGCAAGGCAGGTATTGCTGGCAGCGAATGCTCCTTCGCCGTCAACGGCAGGCGGCATGTTCTTCGGATCGGAATACTGCCAGGTGGCTCCGCCATTGCTGGTGCGGAGAATCTGAAACTTGCCTTTTACAGGGTCCCCGACGACAATGCCATGCTTACGGTCGAAGAATGCCATGCAGTCCAAGAACCCCTTCGGCTCCTGATTGACGTATTGCAGGTCCCAGTGATCGCCCATATTGACGGTGTGGTAAATGCGCGACTTTTCGCCTTCCCCGGAAGCAAGCAGGTAGGTCTCGGCGCCAAAAGACTTGACTCCGCGAAAATCAAGCGCTTCCGCATCCGGAATATGGCGAACCAGCCAAATGGTACCGCCGTCAGTACTGAACAGATATGTGCCATGGGTGCCGCCGGCCCACACGATCTGCTTGTTGACGACACTCAGCCCGCGCAGTGATTCCGTAGTGAGGCTCTCAAGCGGTTGCCACTGCGCCAAGGCACTGGCGGAAAGGAGCATGAACATCAACCATCGCATAGCAGTCAAACACCAGCCACAAATTTAAGAACGAACCAAACCGATCAGGACAGCATGAAGGGTTCCTTTCGACTAGTTTTTCTCGCATACCATCATCAAATCATGCGAGCCGCACGCATAGGGACTGCGGTCAATACCGCCATACATCACCAGGGGGCGCAGGTCGGCAACGGTCAGCATATTCTTAATCTCCCTTACGGTATAGACGGCTTGTGAGCCCTGGCGCTTCTCTTCCCTGCCCTCCTGTATGAAAGTATAGGTCGTGTTCAGGCGGCTGGTTTGTACGTCGTACTTATGCTCGAGTACCAGGGACAGGTCGCCCAACTCATAGCGTTGGATTTTCTTTTCGGTCGTATCTTCGCCTGGCATCGTGGCTTCCCAGGCCACTTCCTGCGCATCAGCCATTTTTGGTTCGCTGATTCGAAGGTGCGGCAGCAGCGATTCCGCCGCGTACGCCGTTTCCAGCAAAAATCGCCCGCCGCGTCGCAGTGACTGGGCCACCGCAGCAATGAACCGCGCGTTGTCGGCATCACTGAGGTAGCCGAAGCTATTGCCCATGCAAAATGCGGCGTCAAAGCGCTCTCTCGAGGAAATGTCGCACATATCGCGGTTCAACCAGTTCACCTGCACTCCGAGTTTGCTTGCTTCCTTGCTCGCTGATTCGAGGGCTTCGGCTGAAATATCCGTGCCGGTGACTCGAAATCCTTCCCTGGCGAGCAGCAGCGAATGCCGGCCGAGGCCGCAAGGGATGTCCAGCACCGAATTGCCCGGACTCAACTTCAATTCCTGGACCAGAAATTCACATTCCTTGCGCGTCGCCTCCGAAGGTATGGCGCGCCGCCACATCTCCAAGGCGATGCCCTGAAAGAAACCCTCGAACCATCTTTCCTGCACTTTCTCCTCCCGTAGGCGAAAAACTCGATTTACTTCACGTCTGACTTGATGTACAAAACTGAGTCACGTGCAATTAACGTAAGGAGCAAAATGACACGCCTAACTACCATACTATTTCTGTTGTCTAGTTTGGCCATGGCAGCGTACGGCCAACAAGTTCAGGTCAGCCGGACAAACAAGACGATTGCGGTAACGGCTGAAGAATCGGTGAGCGTAGAACCCGACCTGGCTGTCGTTGCTTTTGGATATCAGAACTATGGTCTAACTGAAAAACAGGCCTATGACGATAACCTGCGTGTCGCCGATGCCATTGTAAAAGCAATAGTTGGCGCCGGCATCGAGAAGAAGTTTATCGAGAACAGCAAAGTGGCCATGCAGCGAGTTGAGCCCGATTCGGCTGCAAATTGGACCCTGGAGCAGCGAAAACAGAGGCAGTTTACTGCGGAACAGTCATGGAAAGTGACGGTGGCCGCCGCGGAAGCGCAGATGCTTGCGGATCTAGCCATGCACGCCGGCGCCAATCGCCTTGAGGACGTAGTCTGGGAGGTCTCAGATCGCGTGGCGCTGCAAGCGAAGGCCGGTGGTGCGGCGCTGGCGAAGGCACGTTCGATTGCTGACCAGATGGCCAAAGGGTTGAATGCGAAGGTTGGAGAGCTTGTGTATGCCAGCAATCAGGCGCCTGTAAATATTTATGGCAGCGAATACGGGCAACAGCGCGGCATGCCAGTGATGGAACCCACGCCCGCAACCACGGCACCAGCACTCACATTGTTCCCGCGAAAAGTCAAGGAGACCGCCACGGTTCAGGCTGTTTTTGCCGTCGAGTAACCTGGCAGGCCTGCTACAGATTTGCAATTCGGCCTTCTAGGCCAGCGGCACCTTTTGCATGTACTGCGCTACATCAACGCGCCAGTGCATGGCCGACATTATGGAATCGCGCAGGGATTGCGCCGCCACCGGTTCTCCGTGCACGAGCCAGGTTTCCTGCGGCTGCTGGGAAAACGTGCGCAGCCATTTCAGGATTTCCGGTGTGTCGGCGTGATCGCTGAATTGTTCCTGTGCAGTTACCTGGGCCCGTACGGGCACAATCTCGCCGAAGATTTTTACCTGTTTCTCACCGTTCTTGATCTGCGCTCCCCGTGTACCCGGCGCCTGAAATCCGATAAACAAAATCAAATTCCGGGGATCGGGCAGGCGCTGCAGCAGGTGGTGCTGGATGCGCCCGCCCATACACATTCCATTCGCAGAAACAATGATGCAAGGAAACCTGCTTTCACCAATCTTTCTGGAATCCTCCTGCTTGGGACAGAACTTAAAACCACTCCATTCGAGCGGCGAGCCAAAACGGCCAATCAACGACTTGGTTTCCTCGCTGTACTCCTCCTGGTGGTTTAGAAACACCTGCACAGCCTTAATTGCCATGGGACTGTCGCAAAAGACCGGAATCCGAGGAATCTGCCCGGATTCGATCATCTCTTTCATGACGAAGAGGAACTTCTGGGTACGCTCGACGGCGAATGAAGGAACCACGACGCTGCCGCCGCGTTGCACGGTGGCAGTGATGGCGCGCGCCATCTCCGGACGAGGGTCCGTCGTGGGATGAACACGATTCCCGTAGGTGGATTCCATCACCAGCAGGTTGGCAGACTCGCCTTCTTGCGGCGAATGATGAACCACCTTGCCGGGCGCAACCGTCGTATCCTGCACGCGGCCGAGGTCGCCGGTAAATAACAAACGGTGGGCACCGCCGTTCCGTGTAACGGAGACCTCTATCATGCACGAGCCCAGGATGTGTGCCGCATGGACGAAGCGGAAGCTTAAGCCGCCGGCGAGTTGTTTGCTTTCCCCGAACGACACTGGCTGGAAGTACTCCAGGCATTGCTTGGCTTCTTCTTGCGTATACAAAGGCAGCGCCGGATCGTGCTTCGAAGACCTGAGCCGGTTGTGGGTTTCC
>JBEKOS010000159.1:0-8673 GCA_049521535.1 Terriglobales bacterium
CCACTATGGTTCTACCAAAGGCGGTCCAATGGGAACTGACAAAGGCAATCCTTCGCCTGCGGAAGATGCAGCTTGGATCGAACTAATGCACCGCGCCTTCCAGGCGCCCCGGTTTGACAGTTATGATCGCCAACACCAACAACTGGTCCAGGAGGTGTGGGCGCGCGAACCGACTCTCTCACCGGTCCTTCTCGCCTATGCAATCTGGTCGCGGAAAAGACCCGATCTGCTCAACCTAAAGACGTACACCGAGCTGATGATCGAGCAGGCAAGAGAGGCGAGGGGCGCCGGCAATACGGGGCAGGCGGAACAGATTCTGCGTGAAATCACTGGCTTTGGCGACCGAATGACAAAAGGAAGTGCGACCGACCTTTTCGAGCAGGTGGTAGGCCTGGGAATCTCACGACAGGGCCTTACGGAGCTTCAAGTACTATACCGAGCAGACGGCCGATACAATGACGAAAAAACGGTTTCGGCGCAGCTCTCGGAGGCTCGGGCGCGTGCGGATCAATCTATACCGTCCCTGGGGCTTTTCTACGAGACAAAGGTCGCGCCCTTCCGCCACCGCGCCCTCGTCGTACAGGTAGCGGCTTTCTTAATCGTACTGCTCGCGATTGCCTCCGTCTTGTCGTGGCTTCTTCTCGAGCTGCGTCCTTTGTGGCTACGGCAACGCCGAACCGCAGCCGATTCCATGCTGCAGGGAATCGCCAACTGTGCCCCCATTGGGCTTGTAGTCGCGTGCCTTACTTTCCTTTTCAGCTTTCGCCCGTTTGCGCGATTTCTTGACGACTCTCGCTTCGCTCACTCGCCTCTGCCAGATGCAAGGGTTCTACTCGACGGCTGGTGGGCTCTCATCGAAGTGCCCAATCCTGTCGCCTACTTCGCAGGTTTACGGCAGTGGTGGGTGTTGGTAACCACGGTGCTCTCCGTGGTGCTCGCATTCATCCTGCTACGTGGTATTGTCCGGCGCTCCGGCAGCTCAAGAGTTTGAAGCAGTTGACGTGCCTGGCGCCAATCATGGTCAGCGGGAGTGCCCGTGCGTATTCGACCATATCCCAGTCGCGGATGTTTTGTTCATTTCCCAGCCTTCTTCTTCGGCATTGTATCCCGCGAGAAAGTCCGCGTGGAGCAGGTCGCGGAACTTGTCCGTCAGAACCGGGTTTGTAGGAAAGTCGATGTGCGTTTCAAGTTGCACCGTCAGCAAGAACAAAAAGGCAACCAAGTATCGCACCATTTGCACCTTATCCTATGGAATATACGCACCCGGCGGAAAGACGGATCAAAGCAAGCGAAACAGCGATGAGTAATGCTCTACTAGAACGGTCAACACCTGAGCTTCAGCTAGTGGTATCGAATCCCAAGCACAAAAACCACCTTGGACGTTGGATCGTGATCGCGTTGGGCATTCTGCTGGCATGTGCAGCCATTGCCGTTAAGCTATTAGTCGATCGCGCCGAGCCCATAATGCGGGCACGCGTGATCGATACGCTATCAACGCGCTTTCATAGCCGCGTGGAACTCGACGGCTTCCACGTTAGTGTCAGGGATGGGGTGCAAGTATCGGGTGAGGGACTGCGCATCTATCGGCGCACGGACTTGGGCGTAGAGCGTCAGAGTCAGGCCTTCCCTCCGGTAATCGCCGTCAAGGCCTTTCAATTCCGCACCAGCGTCGAGAGTCTGCTTAAGTCAACCATCCACGTGCAAACTGTCAAGGTGGATGGATTGGTGATCGACGTTCCTCCGAGAGAAGAACGCCACGAGATGCCCACTCTTCAGGGTCAGCCGGGAGGAAAGCCGGGTACAATAAGAATCGTAGTAGACCGCATCGAGTGCGATCGCACCAAATTGCTGATCCACTCCTCCAAGCCCGGTAAGCTGCCGCTGGACTTCGAAATCCGCAGCCTGGTCTTGCGCCGGGTGGGGGCAGACCTGCCAATGAAATTCGACGCCGTGCTGGTGAATCCCAAGCCGGTGGGGGATATTCAATCGTCGGGCGATTTTGGTCCGTGGCAGCCAGATTCTCCCCGCGATACTCCGGTGGATGGCTCGTACACTTTCACGCATGCCGACCTGGGCACGATAAAGGGAATCGGCGGCATCTTGTCTTCTACCGGAGGATATTCCGGCAAACTCGGCAAAATCGTGGTGGATGGCGAGACCGATACCCCCGATTTTCGCCTCAATATCAGCGGCCGACCGTTGCCGTTGCACACGCAATTTCATGCCATCGTCGATGGCACCAGCGGGGATACCTACCTGGAGCCGGTAAATGCGCGCCTCGCCCACACTCAGATCATTGCCAAGGGCTTTGTAGTGCGCGTCCCTGATCGCGGGCACGAGATCAAGCTGGAAGCCACGGTTAGCGAGGGGCGGATTGATGATCTCCTTAAGCTCGCTGTTCGCACTGATCCACCAGTGATCTCGGGAAGAGTCTCCCTCAAGGCACAGATTGATCTGCCGCCGGGAGACCCAGACGTAGCGCGGCGTTTAAACCTTGATGGGAGTTTCCAGATCACCGGGGTGCATTTCAGCAATGAAAACATCCAGCAAAAAGTTGATTCAATCAGCTTGCGCACTCAGGGACAGCCGCAACTGTTGGGTCAAGCGCATTACGATGATGTTCCGTCCGATGCCACCGGCACATTCACCCTGCGCCAGGCGATGCTCTCTTTCAGCCAGTTACAGTTCGGATTTCCGGGCACACAGGTCAACCTAACCGGCGTTTATGGCCTAGATGGAAACACCTTCGACTTCCACGGAAAGGTGCGTTTGGAAGCCAAGCTGTCGCAGATGGTCACAGGGAAGAAGAGATTTTTGTTAAAGGCAATCGATCCGTTCTTCAGCAAGAATGGCGCCGGAACCGAGGTTCCAATCAAGATCACGGGCACGAAGTCAGAACCGCAATTCGGTCTGGATTACGGGCGCAATGACGAAAAGAAGTATTAGGTCTCTGTGCCCAGCTATTGCACGCGCGATCTTTCGCGCCGTTTCTCGGACAATTTGCGTGGAAGCGAATCGAGAAACTCTGCGCACTTGATGAGACTGGCGTCGCGAGATAAAACCCTCCAGCCACGGCTGTGCGCGACCGAGCAGATCAAAATGTCTACTGGTCCGCAGACAAGCCCGTGGCTCCGGCATTCGTTGTCCATTCGGGCCGCCTCCTCATAATCCTCAGTTGTCAATGGCTCATCCTCGAATGCTTCCAGGACGATCTTGATGCGCTGAAATTGGACTGCATCTCTGATTCCTGACAGCAGTTCCTGGCGGATGGGGCCGAGCATGGCCACTCTCCCGTCACGAATCGCCTCTGCAAGAGAAGCGGTCAGTTGTTGTTCAACGGCGCTAAGGCGGTTTGCATCCTTCCGGCGAAGGGCCAGGGACCAAACCGAAGTGTCGACGAGAACTTTCATTATTCTCGTTCGATCCGATCGCGCTTCCGCTTCGCCCTGTAGTTGTATTCCGGGTCGAAATCGATGGTGCCGAACAGATTGATGACCTCAAGTTGTTTGCGCCGGCGGATGTATTCATCCAGCGCAGCCGTTACGGCAGCTTTCTTGGTGGCATGTCCTCCGATCCGACGAGCCTGCTCGATCAATTCATCGTCAATCGCGAGATTGGTTGGCATGGAAGTCGCCCCCTTCCTGCAAGATTTCAGCGGTCGCACCACCTCTTGCGTGTGTAACATTTTACACAAGATTGAGTGTAAATCAACCATGTGCAGATGCGCATTGCATACAGGGCCAATTTGTGACCAATTTAACTCTCAAATCACAAATTGCCGATTTTCAATTACAAATGAGTTATGTTCTCGCAACGCACCTCGTGGAACCTGGCGCCAAACGCACTGGCGCTGGCTGTCGAAGCTTATCGCAAGGCAGGGAAGCCGCTCCTCGACTTGACGGTTTCCAATCCCACGAAGGTCGGTTTGCAATATGACGGCGATGCTATGTTGCGGGCGCTCGCGAATCCCGCGGCCCTCGATTATCAGCCGGAATCCAAAGGCCTGCTTGCAGCTCGCGAAGCGGTGGCCGAATATTATTGCTGCCTGAGGCCGGAGCAAGCAGATGTTTCGCCTGAGCAAATTATCCTGACTGTCTCGACCAGCGAGGCCTACGCCTTCGTATTTCGCCTGCTCTGTAACCTGGGTGACGAGGTCCTGGTGCCTACGCCGAGCTACCCGCTCTTCCAGTTCCTTGCGGATCTGCAGGACGTGCGGCTTGTGCCATACGCGCTCTTCTACGATCATGGCTGGCACATTGATGTCCACCTGCTGGAATCGGCTCTGACCGCGCACTCGCGGGCGATCGTCCTGGTGCACCCCAACAATCCCACAGGCTCCTATGTGAGTGAGATCGAGGCGGAACAGCTCAACGAGTTATGCCGGCAGCGCGGAATGGCCCTGCTGGTGGACGAAGTTTTCCTCGATTACGATCTCGGAGTGCGGCGCCCCAGTTTTGCGTTTAATTCCGGTGCGCTGACGTTCACGCTCAGCGGCATCTCGAAGGTTTCCGCATTACCGCAAATGAAGCTGGCGTGGATGGTATGCAGCGGCCCCGAGGAACTTGTACGCCCGGCACTTGAGCGTCTGGAGGTGATTGCCGACACGTATTTATCGATGAATGCACCGGTTCAACTCGCAGCGCCTGCGCTGCTCTCCCAGCGCCACTCGATTTGCAAGCAGCTTATGGAGCGCATCTCCCGCAACCTTGCGGAACTCGATCGCCAATTGGCGCTGCAATCCCACTGCGCGCGTTTGAACGTGGAGGGTGGATGGTACGTGGTCTTGCGCGTGCCGGTCACGCGTTCGGATGAAGAACTGGCGATCACGCTTCTGGAGAATGCCGGAGTGTTGGTGCAGCCCGGGTATTTCTATGATTTTCCGGGCGACGGATACCTAGTTTTGAGCGTGATCGTGCCGGAAGGCGAATTCGGCGATGGAGTGCGCCGAATTCTTCAGCTTGTTTAGCCATTGCTCAAAACCCGCGTCTCTGCGCTTAATCCATTCCAGATCCGCGGCTAATCGCCTCCTATTTTTGCAGAAACGGATTGCTCTCTCGTTCCGCTCCAATGTAGGTGCTTGGGCCGTGACCCGGAGTGACCTCGGTGTCGTCTGGAAGTGCCAGCACGCGCTCGTGTAGCGACTGCATAATCTTCTCGTAGGAACCGCCCGGCAGATCGGTGCGGCCGATTGAGCCCAGGAAAAGTGTGTCCCCGGCAATCAGCTTTTCCTCTGCCGGCAGGTAAAGGCAAACGCTGCCTTCGGTGTGTCCGGGCGTGTGGATCACCGTGCCAGATATACCGCCTGCTTCGACCTTGTCGCCGTCTTTCAAGTGTTGATCAACGACGACCCGCCCCGGCGTAGCCATGCCGACCCATGCGGCCTGCATGTCCAGCATTTTGAGTAGCTCCTGATCATTTTGGTTAAGCAGGATCGGCGCTCCAGTCAGTTGCTTCAGGCGCATCGCTCCGCCCACGTGATCGATGTGGGCGTGCGTAACCACAATCTGCTTCACCTTGAGGTCGTGCTTGCTGAGGACCTGAAGGATCCTCTCAATTTCGTCCCCGGGATCGATCACGATGGCTTCGCGCGTAGTCTCATCGCCCAGGATGGAGCAGTTGCACTGCAAGGGCCCAACCGGAATCACTTCATGAATCATGCATCCATGTTATCGCGATTTGTCTGTGTCATAGTTCCTTCGGCGCAAGGGCGTACACATAGACCAGTAAGGCCGCTCCTACCAGCAGCGGGATCATTCCGATAAACGGAACGCCCGGATCGTACGGGTGAGCCTTCGCGTTGAAGAGAAACATCAGGCCAATTCCAACGGCGGCCGTGATAAGTCCCCCGAGCTTCATTCCCTCGCGGCGGCGGCGGATGGCAATCTTCTCCTGTTCCCGAATGAGTTCAAGGGCCGAGTTGGCCCCGCTTCCCGAGGTTTCGGCAATCTTTTTGAGGACTTCACTCTTGTAGTAGGCTTCTCTTTCGCGCCGGCGGGCGTCAGACCACGACGCTATGGCAACAAATGAAAAAAGCGCGACGGCGCCAACGCTCAGGAATAGGAACAGGGCAACTGGTGCAAACATTTCATCCTCCTTGAGTTCTGTTTTTGTCGTACATTCGGTGTGACCGGCGGACAGGCCAGCCGGTTGCGTTTTTTTCGGAGAAGTCGATTGAAAAAAACGCAACCGTTGTGGAAATTTGCAGGTCCCACCAACGGAGGCTGAAAATCCCCTTGGACGCTGCCGACGATAATTTGGACGTAAGCAAAGTACTGGCGGGTGACGTCGCCGCTTTCGAAGGCATCGTCCGCCGCTGGCAGGGTCCGTTGATCAATCTGGCGTACCGGTTTTGCCGGGACCGGAGCCGCGCGGAGGACATGGCCCAGGAGGCATTTCTCCGGGCCTACAAGTCGCTGGGTCAGTGGCGCAAGGAAGCGGCATTTTCGACCTGGCTGTTTGCGCTGGCAACGAATCTTTATCGCTCGGAACTCAGCCGGATCCCGGCGAGGACGAGTTCGCTCGACGAAGTCGAGGAACTCCGCGACGAGCGCGCTCCAGACGGGGGTTTTGAGGATGCCGACCGGGACCGAGTGGTTAGGGATGCGGTTCTGGCCCTGCCCGCGAAGTATCGGGAGGTTTTGCTGGTCTTTTATTTTCATGAAATGGATGTATCGGTAGCGGCGCAAAGCCTCGGGCTGCCGGTAGGGACCGTTAAAGCGAGGTTGTCCCGGGGCCGGGATATCCTGCGCCACAAATTGCCTCGATTATTTGCGGTTCCATGCTTAAAGGAGGCCTGATGGAAGACGACGATCTGGACCTGATTCTGGCGAGCGACGAGATCCTGCTTCCCTCGTCGGGATTTGCCGCTGCCGTGATGGACGCAGTCCGTCGCGAAGCCGCTGCGCCGGCGCCCATTCCATTTCCATGGAGACGTGCGCTGCCCGGCCTCATCGTGTCGGTTATTGTGATCGTTTCCATCCTGGCTGGGTGGATAGTGCGATACGGCGGAAAAATTGTGGCCGAGCCCGCACCCACAACTCGACTGGCGCCAATACTGTACAACGGGTTTGCGACGCAAATTGGCTGGACGATGGTGGCACTGCTATTGACGTTTGTTCTGCTGAGAATCGTGCTGCGGTATTCCGATGGCGAAGCCTAAGCAAGGCTGAATGTAGAGCAGAACTGCGAAGATCTCACTCTCGGGGAAGCCGGAGGCCCGATTACTTCCTTGTCAAACAAAAAAGAGTCTTGGCCGAAATCTACTTGGCCGGTGCTGGCGCGACCGGGGCCGCCGGAGCCCCCGCCGGAGGCGCTTTAGGTGCGGGCGCTTTCTGCGTAGCGGTGGACCTGATGCCGCTCAGGACCGATCCGCCGGTGCTGCCGCGCCGGGAGGCGAAGATCGAGAGCGTAATCGACGTAACCATGAATATGATCGCCGACCAGGTGGTGGCTCGCTCCAACAAACTGGCGGCGCCCCGCGGGCCGAAAGCCGTCTGGCTGCCCATGCCTCCGAATGCGGCGGCGATGTCGCCGGCCTTGCCGCTCTGCAGCAGCACCACAATGATGATGAAGAAACAGACGATGACGTGAATCGAAGTGATCAGCCAGATAACCCAAGTTTGCATTGCTGTTTAGAAACCCTTTCGCAAATTCCAGATTGAAGACTTCAGATTTAAGAGTTCGGAAGTTGATGTCGCCGGCCGAACCGGCGAGGATTTTATTCTTAGATTCTTAAATCGCAATTCTTAAATGTCTTTGGTGCGGAAGGGGGGATTTGAACCCCCACGCCTTTCGGCGCCACCCCCTCAAGATGGTGTGTCTGCCAGTTCCACCACTTCCGCACTGCCCCAGCCTCTCGGGATAACTCGGTTGCAAACAGGCAGGCGCCGCGCTATGCTCCTAACCATTACTGAACGGGTTAACCTCCCGAGGATGGCAGGTTTTATGCTAATTGGCTTGGCGAGGTATTGCAAGGCTACTGCGATTGCCGACCATGACCCGTGAATCTTCGTCCAGCTTCTCTGCTGGCGACAGGTGGAAACGTGGGATTCAGTTTGGGCTTTGATGCCGCGAACAAAGTTGGCTGTCTCGCTTATGACGGCGAGCTGACCGGCCAAATCTTTCTTGCAGGACTGGCGGCCGCGCGGAATTGGGTCGCCGACAAGGGTCCCGTTCCCACCATCGTAGATTTCACCGCAGTTACGCAGTTCAATGTCGGGGTCGCTGCGCTCAAGGAATTTGCCCAAAGTCCTCCGATTCTTCCCGAGCAGACTCGCCGCATAATCGTGGTTCCACAAAGTCGGGTGCTGACCATGGTCCGCTTGTTTCAACTCTTTTCCGGGAAGAGGCGGCCACCCCTGCAAGTGGTGCGGACCATGGATGACGCGTGCACTTTTCTGGGAATCAGCAGGCTCGCGCTGGTCGAGGCAGTCCGCGGATAGTACCGTTCAGTACTTCACAATCGCCGCGAATGATACCGGTTTCAGACTGGCGCCGCCTACCAGCGCGCCGTCGATCTCGGTTTCGGACATCAAGCTCTTCGCATTTTCCGGCTTTACGCTGCCGCCATAGAGGATTCGTGTATTGCCGGCCACTTCCTCGCCCAGCATCTTGGCCGTCTCATGGCGGATCAATTCATGAGCTTCGACGGCCATTTGAGGAGTGGCGGTCTTG
>JBEKOS010000160.1:0-8658 GCA_049521535.1 Terriglobales bacterium
CGGATTCTCCACCCGCGCAATGGCGGTCGCATCCGGCAAGTCACCGGCATGCCGCGTGTTCTGAAACTGTTCCAACACTTGCGGAGAGTACATAGCGCCAGTCTTGAGTTTCCAGCTTCGAACTGCGCGTGTCAACGAAAGCTGAAGGTAAACCGTGGATCGACGCGGATTTAGAATGATGCGGATAGGAAACTCAATCGAATTCTTGACGAATTGATTGAATTCGTCTTGATCTATGGGTAATATCGCCGCTTACCGTGCCTCTTGACTATATCCCCGGGCGAGTCGTTTCTCTTCAGCCCAGCGCCACGCAGATTCTCGACTGCCTTGGGTTGATGGATCGTGTCGTGGCGTGTACGCGGCACTGTATCTTCGTATGCCCTGGCGCAGCAGGGAAGCAGGTGGTGGAGGACTCTTGGACTGCCAGGAGCACGGAAATCACTGCTGCCAAGCCCGACCTGGTCATTGCCGCGGTACCGTTTCAGGCAGCGGCGATGGAACAGATTCTTAAGTCTGGCGCGCGGTTACTTGCCCTCGCTCCGCGTACGCTGGTCGACATCTATGGCGACATTGCCACGATATCGAACTTGTTTAGCCGAGGAGATGCTGGAGCGGATCTTATTGCTTTCATGCAAAGAGAGATCGGAGCCGTTCGTCGGCGCCTGCTGGATGCGGGAGCGGACAGTCGTCCTCTGGTGCATTGCGAAGAATGGGGAAAACCGATTCTGCGCGCCCAGCCTTGGATCGCCGAGCTTGTGGAAGCTGCGGGTGGAAGGTTTCTGGGCGAACCAACGCTCGAAACGACGGCGGAGCAGGTTGCGGCTGCGGATCCCGAGATCATCATTGCCGCGTGGTGCGGAACCGGAGATCGCGTTCCTTTGGAAAAGATTGTCGCCGAGCGAGGATGGCAGAGACTGCGGGCAGTACGGGAGGGCCGCGTATACTGCGTATGCGACGAGTTGCTTACTACGCCGGCTCCGATCTTGACGCGGGGTTTGCATTCCCTGGCCGCCGCCATTCATCCAGAGGTATTTGGCAAAGCAGAGGGCTTGCGAGGAATTGGAAGGCAAACCCCAAATTGAAACGGATGACAAGCGATCTGAAACTCATTCGCGGATATCCGTCTTGATCAGTGGGTATGGTTTCGGAACCAACGATATGAATACCTTGGAGATTTACTCCGAACTCGGGCAAATTGCGGAGCGGGCTGCGACTGCCCAAGAATTGATGGCGCAAATCGTGCGCAAGCTTCACGACAAATTGCCTAAGTACAATTGGGTTGGTTTTTACATGCTCGAGATGGAGAGTGAGGAATCGACGCTCGTGCTCGGACCATTTGTAGGCGCTCCCACGCAACATAGTCGCATTCCGGTCACTCAAGGTATTTGCGGCGCTGCGGCTGCAAGCGGTCAGACGGTAATTGTGGATGATGTACATTCGGACTCGCGTTACCTGGCCTGTTCGCTCGAAACCAAGTCGGAAATCGTAGCGCCGGTGTTTGTGCAGGGAAAAGTTGCTGGCGAGCTGGACATTGACAGCCATGATCCGGCGGCATTTGGGCCTGAGGATCGCGCGTTGGTAGAGCACTGCGCCGCCCTTGTGGGGAAATATTTGGAGCGACATCAATCGCCGGACCTGGAAGGTCGAGCAGGGAGGGCATGAAGCAAGTCGTAGCGGCGTTCATGGTGCAGCACAACCGTCTGCTGATTTGCCAGCGCACCCAAGACCAGCCCATGCCGCTGAAATGGGAGTTTCCAGGCGGCAAGATCGAGCCGGGCGAGCAGCCGCAAAACGCGTTAATCCGCGAGCTTGAGGAAGAACTCGGTGTTCTTGCGGACATCGGTGAGGAAGTTGTCCGCCTGCAACACGAGTATGCCAATAATGGCGTGATCGAGCTCCAGTTTTTTTTGGTCCACGAATGGAAAGGCGAAATTACAAACCGCATTTTTCGGTCGATCCGGTGGGTGCACCAATCGGACCTGCCGCGTTACGACTTTCTCGATGCGGATCGCCGCCTGGTGCAAGACATCGCCTCTGGAATCTGGCCGCAGATCTTCGCGGATGAAGACAGATCAGGTTAAGAAACGGGTCAGGATAAGAAAAGGCGGTTCTCCATTAATTCGTGAAAATTCGTGTAGGTCAGTGGCCAACTTGCTGGTTACTGGCTGCTCCAGATCGAGCCTGCTGTCATCAAGATCACAACGACAGTCGTGACCCAGGCGATGATGTTGAAGGCCCGCGAGTTTATATATTTTCCCATTAGCTCTTTCTTGTTGATCAGCAGCAGCATGAAAATCAGTATCAGGGGCAGCACCGCTCCATTCACAACCTGTGAAAGGATGGTGATCTTGATCAGGGGAAAATTCGGGATGAGCGTGACCCCCGCTCCTGCTGCGATAAGGATGGTATAGAGCCAATAAAAAACCGGTGCCTCGCGGAAACGCCTGCCGACACCTGATTCGAAGCCAAGGCCCTCACAAACGGTATAAGCAGTGGAGAGCGGCAGAATCGAGGCGGCAAAAACTGAGGCGTTCAATAAACCAAGGGCGAAGAGGATGTACGTGTAATCTCCGGCGAGTGGACGCAGGGCCTGGGCGGCATCGGCGGCGTCGCGAATTTGCGTGTGGCCGTGCACGTATAATGTTGCGGCGCAGGCCACGATGATGAACCAGGCTACCAGGTCGGTAAAGAAACATCCGGCGACCACATCGAGCCGGGAAAGGCCGTACTGCTTTTTAGAAACTCCCTTTTCGACTATCGACGATTGCAGGTAAAACTGCATCCAGGGCGCAATAGTCGTGCCAACCACCCCGAGCAGCATGAACATATAATCGGGCTGCCGAAACACGGGAAGTGCGGGGGGCTTGATCGTTGCGATTAGCGCTTCCCGCCAGGCGGGCGCCGCCAGGGACCCGGCAATGATGTAGCAGATGTAGAAACCGGAAGCCGCCAGGAAGACCTTTTCAACACTCTTGTAATTGCCTTTGACCACCAGCAGCCAGACCAGTACCGCTGCCAACGGTACGCTGATGTACTTAGAGACTCCAAACAGCTCCAGGCTGAGCGCGACGCCGGAAAATTCGGCCAACACATTGCCGAAGTTGGTGATCAGTACGGCCAGCATTACAAAAAACGTGACTCGAAATCCATATTCTTCGCGAATGAGATCGCTGAGGCCCTTGCCGGTAACCGCCCCCATGCGGGCGGACATTTCCTGAACCACAACCAGCGCCACGGTCATGGGAATCACGATCCAAAGCAGCAAGTAGCCAAACTGGGCGCCTGCCTGGGAATACGTGGCGATCCCGCCGGCGTCGTTGTCGACATTAGCAGTGATGATTCCCGGGCCCACTACGGCCAGCAACAGTAGGATCTGGACCCGCCACCGTCTAATCCCCTTGATCTTCAGCCATTTCATCTCAAGCCCATGCCTGGGAATTCGAACGTTAAGAATAAACCAGTTCTGGCAGGCCAACCGCAGATTAAGCCTGATTTAAACAAATAGCCATGAATCGAAATCGGTCTTGTTTATTATTTTTTCAAACCCAGATTGATCCGAAGGCATCCATCTGTTCATGAACGCAAAACGCTTGTCGCTGGTTATTGCACTGCTAATTTTGGTTGCTTGTTTACCCGCCATGGCGCAAAGCAATGAACTCGGTGTCATGGGTGGGTTTCTTCTGCCGCACGGAGGGTCGCTGGACACGAGCACAAGTGGCGCCCTGGAAGGGTTCATTGCTCACCGGCTATTCAAAGCGCCCATGGTCGGGGTTTTTGCCGAACTTCCAGTTGTCGGTGGTCTAAGCGCAGGTGCCGCCAACGTGACATCGTCTGCCAGTTACTCTTCGCTGTTTATAACGCCTGGCGTCAAGGTTAAGCTGTCTCCCCCGGTATTTCCGCTTGGAGCCTACGCAGTGGCTGGCGCCGGGTATGCCCGGTTCAACGGCTCGAACGCTGGAGTTAGCGGCGAGGAGAGCGCAAACAAGTTTGTATTCGATTTCGGCGGCGGGCTGGAAATGAAAGTCGTTCCCCACGTCAGCGTCCGCGCCGAAATCCGCGAGTACGAAACCAGCAGTTTTGACATTCTTAACGTTACCGGCATTACCGGGCACAACCTGGCCGTCCTTTTTGGGGTGGGGCTGAAGCTTTAAGAGACAAGGCAGTTTGGTAATGGAAATCCTTGGTAATTGGGGAGGGCGTCTCGATTTTCATCCCTAATTCCTTAATGACCCAATAGAATGAAGGTGTGACTCTCCCGGTACGTCTTCTGGCCATTGACATCGACGGAACCCTGCTGGATTCCCGTTTTCAGGTTCCAAAAGCAAATTTAGAGGCTCTGCATCGTGCGCACGCGCTCGGCGTGGAGGTAGTTCTGACCACTGGCCGGCGACATGATTTCGCCCTCCCGATTGCCGAGTCCCTGGGCTTCGACTTGTGGTTGATCAGTTCTAACGGCGCCGTCACCAAGTCATTTACGGGCCAACTGTTTCACCGCGATCTGCTTCCCGCCGCCGTAGCACGCCGTCTAATCAGAGACATGGGTGAATACCGGCCAAACACCGTGCTTACCTTCGACCGTGAAGGCCAAGGCGCATTGGTGATCGAATGCGCCGATGAATTGAACGCGAGCATAGCCCGCTGGATGGAGAAGAATGCGCAATTCCTCCAGCAGGTGGTTCCACTCGAAGAGGCGGTCACGGAGGATCCCGTTCAGGTGATGTTTTGCGGTTCGATCGAGCGCATGAAGGCGGCAGAAGCCAGGATTGCGGCAGGAGATTGTTTCTCCGAAACAACTGTTTTGAAAACCCAATATGAGGTTCGCAATCTCTGCATACTCGACGTGCTGAACCGGGACTGCTCCAAAGGACACGCGCTCAAGCGCTGGGCGGAGTGGCGAGGCTATTCGCGAGAGGAAGTGATGGCCATCGGCGATAATTACAACGATGTGGAAATGCTTGCCTTTGCCGGGTTACCGTTTATCATGGGTAATGCGTGTCCGGAGCTGAAAATGAACGGCTGGCCGGAGACATTGGGCAATGACCAGGGCGGCGTGGCCGCCGCGCTGCAACAAGTCGGAATTTGAGCAGGCTAACCTCGGATTGAGACGGACTTACGTCGACCAAGCGCATGAGCAACGAATGAGAAAGATTTTCCAGCAGAATCCGCAAAAACCCGCCTCGACCCGTCGGAATCCGAAGGTAGGAGTGCTATGCAGACTCGCTGTGCCCGTCATGTTGTTCGCCGCGATGTCCGCCAGCGCTGCTGAAATTGCGGTCCTGCAGAATGGCTTTGAGATTCGCCACCAGCGGCATGAGAAGGTCGGCGGGATTACCCGTCTCTATTTCCATGCTGCGCCGGATTCCGGGTATATCGATGTTGCCGACGAACAGATTGCGAGTTTCGTGCACGATGATACTCCCGAGGCGCAGCCTGAGCGTGCGCCAATCGACGAGCTCCCTGCGGCAATGCCGCTGAGTGTGCAGCAACTGGTGAGCGCTGCCGGTGACCGTCATCGCGTGGATCCGGACCTGATCAGCAGCGTGATTCATGCCGAGAGCAATTTCAATCCCCGCGCCCTGTCGCCGAAGGGCGCGCAGGGACTGATGCAGCTTATGCCCGGCACCGCCTCGAAGTTGGGTGTTCAAGATCCATTCCAAGCTGCCGCCAATATCGATGGCGGGACGCGGTATTTGCGTGAACTGTTGGTGCGCTATAACGGCAACATTGTGAAAGCGCTTGCCGCCTACAATGCCGGACCGGAACGCGTGGAGCAATACCGCGGCGTGCCTCCCTACCAGGAAACCCATGCCTATGTCGCGCGCGTAGTGCGCGAATTCAACCGCAAGAAAGAAGCACAGAAGCACGAGGATTCTGGAGTCAGAGGTCAGAAGACAGGGACCGGAGTGCCGAAGTCCTGACTCCTGACTTCCGATACCTGACTCCTCACCCCGCCCATGACGACAAAACGAATCCTGATGTTGCTGGTGGTAGTGGCAGTCCTGGCCGTTCTGGTCTATTTCCAATTCCGCACTTGGGAGCGGTTCGACTGGGGAACCTTTCGCGAGGTTACAGGTGATTTGTCGCGCGGACGGGGCATACGGCACATCCTGATCGCTATTGCCCTGATTTTTTTCACGTACTGGCTGCGCGCCGTTCGCTGGAAGATTTTTCTGAAACCAGTATGCCGTGCCAGCCTGCGCAGTCTGACGCCAACCCAATTCATTGGCTTCACCGGTCTGGCCCTTCTTGGCCGACCCGGCGAGCTTATGCGGCCATATCTGATTGCCAGGAAGGAGGGGCTTACGATGTCCTCCCAAATGGCAGTATGGACGGTCGAACGCATTTTTGATATCGGCGCCTTTACGGTATTGATGAGCATTGACGTATTCGCCTTCCAGGACCGTTTTCATATGCACGTGCTTCAGACCCATCCCCAAATCCTGCGTGACGCGGGGTTGGCTTTGGTCGGACTGGTGGCCGGATTGAGCTTGATAGCTATGTTTATCCACTGGCGCGGGCGCACATTTGCCGACTGGCTGGAAACAAAACTTTCGCCGCTATCGCCCCGAATCGCGGGGGCCCTCGCGCACAAAATCAGGGCTTTTCGGGACGGTTTGAACACCATCCAGGACGGCAAGTCCTTTCTACAGTTGGCAGGCGTCTCGCTGGCTATTTGGTTCCTGATCGCGCTGGCCTATCGCTATGTGCTGCACGCCTACCCGCAGCCGGAATTGCGCCAGATGCACGTTCCCCAGGTCATGCTGCTCATGGCCTCAAGTATGGTGGGCTCGATGATTCAGCTTCCGGCGATCGGTGGCGGCTCGCAGCTTGCCGTAATCAGCATGCTTTCTTCTCCGGAGTGGTTCAATGTGCCCAAAGAACTTGCGGTCAGCGCCGGCATTCTTCTCTGGCTGGTGACTTTCATGACCGTCATTCCGGTCGGCCTCGCGCTTTCGCGCCACGAGCATCTTTCGATCAGCAAGCTGAGCAAGCAAATTGAGTAATTGAGCAGTCGGCTGCTCTTCGCTCGTTTGCTATTTGTCCAATCACTCAATTTCTCAATGTCCCAATTCGAATTGCCGTGGTACAACTCATGCATGACGAAGAATTTGGGCTCATCTCAGACAACCTCAGTAATGGCCCATGCCTCCTGCCGCGCCGATCTTGCAGGCGGCACTCTCGATTTATGGCCGCTGTATCTCTTCCATCCGGGAGCAGTCACCGTAAACTTTGCGCTCAGCATTCACACCAGCTGCCGCATCGAACCCCGTCCGGGACGCGCCATTCACCTCCGGTCGCTTGATACTGGCAGGGAAGACCGATTCGCCAATCTGCCGGAGCTATGCCGTGCTCCCGGGGGCCGTCACGCGATTGGAATGCACCTGGTGCGTCATTTCGCTCCGCAAGAGGGATTCCTGCTGGAAACCGATTCGCAGTCGCCCGCGGGAGCGGGAATCTCCGGATCCTCGGCACTAATGATTGCAACGGTCGCAGCCTTGGCGCGTTTTACAGGCCGCAAGCTCGCGCGCGAGGAAATGCGGGTGATCGCGCAAAATGTGGAAGCACAAATCATCAGGATCCCAACCGGCTGCCAGGATTACTATCCAGCGCTCTATGGCGGCGTCAGTGCGATTCATCTGGGAGTCGAGGGTATACGTCGTGAAGCTCTTCCGGTTGCGCCGGCCGAAATTAATCAGAGATTCCTATTGGTCTATACCGGAGCGCCGCGCGAATCGGGAATCAACAATTGGGAGGTGTTCAAACGCCACATGAATGGCGACAAGCTGGTTGTCCGCAATTTTGATTTGATTTCTGCGATTGCATCGGCTATGCGTGCGGCATTGCTAAAGTCCGATTGGGACGATGTGGCTCGATTATTGCGGGAAGAATGGAAACTGCGTCGCCGTAACCATCCCGGCATTTCGACGCCGCTGATCGAGAGACTGATCAGTATCGCACGCCGAAATGGCGGGGTGGCTGCGAAGGTCTGCGGTGCCGGCGGCGGTGGTTGCTTGATTTTGATGACTGATGCCGAGTCAAAGCCTCGCTTAGCCGAGTCGCTGGCTGCTGCCGGTGGGCGAGTGTTGCCTTTCGAGGTGGCGAAGAGAGGGGTGAGCGCGCATTGACCGCAGCAGTCACCGAGAGCGCGAAAAATCACAGGTCAAGGACGCGAATGAGTAGCTGTCGCCTTGCTTTCCGTGTATGTCGTATTTTCCGCGATTAGAATACTCCTCAATGGCTTCGTCCGTGCCGGCAACGCCGCAAATTCTTCAGCGAATCCAACTGGTTCAGAGCCTCACCATTGCGTGGATGATCACAGAGGCTGCAGTATCGCTTTCTGCAGCGTGGACATCGCACAGTCCGGCTCTTCTAGCCTTTGGTGGTGACAGCGCCGTTGAGCTTTTGTCGGCGGTCCTGGTCATCTGGCTGTTCCGCGCGCGGGAGGTGCGGCCGGAATCAGAGAAGCGGGTGGCACGAGCCACCGCAGTGCTGTTGTTCTTGCTTGCCGCGATCGTGAATGCGACTGCGATTGGAGCTTTCTTGGGCTACAGCAACCCTCGGCGTACTTTCTTGGGAGTGGCCGTTCTTATGACTGCGGCCGCTGTCATGCCGTGGTTCGCCCATGAAAAGCGGAGGCTTTCGGTACTCACTGGCAGC
>JBEKOS010000161.1:0-8635 GCA_049521535.1 Terriglobales bacterium
ACACCTCAACACTAAATCCCAACACCAAGCTATACACATCAACCGAAGGAACGCGCAAGGATCCTGGGCGCCAAATCCCCAAGAACAGGACTGCCGCACCGAACTTCCGGCCGCTGACTGGCGGTGTTTATACTTGGCGCATGTCTGACAACGAAACCCTTGCCACCATCTTCGAGGCGCTTTTGGAACAGTCCAAAGCCGTACGAGATCTGAAAATACAATCCGAGACTCTGAAGCAGATGATGTTTGCGCACCGGCCAGCCTTTGTTCCTGCATTCGATGAACAAATGAAGCGGACGTGCGCTTCTCCTCAGGTGCGTATGCTGGATGTCATGATCGTGGGCTTGGAACGGGCGGTTCGTGACTTACGGGTGGAATAACCGCACTCGGCTTGGGTAATCGCTCCCGGTCAGGAATCTGCGATCAAGCCAATGCACGCACTGTGTTTGTGCGGACTATGCGCGGTCGCGCAAGACGGAATTGGGCTTCCCCAATGACCTGGCGCGTCAGGTTATACTAAGCGTATTGGGCGCTGCGGGAGGATGCAGTTGCCAGGAGGACCGTCTTCAGCAGTAGTGGAGACCAAACTCGGCGATTCGGCTTACGGGAAGCAGCCGGAAGGCTTCCTATTCTTTCTTTTTTGCGAACTGCTGCGGATGCTTTTTTCGTTACCACCTTCCCCTGCAACTGCCGGTTCTGTACCGCACCTCTAACAGCGCTTGCACGCGTTCCGGTATGCGATGACTGCCTGCAAGCGATTCAGCATCTGCAGGAGCCAGTATGCAGCGTCTGCGGAGAGCGTCTCCTGAACCCCCAGCCCGACGAGACGCGCTGTGCCGAATGCCTGCGCGAGGAGAAGCCCTATCGGCGCGCAGTGGCGTACGGAAGTTACGATGGCGCGCTGCGCAATCTGATCCACCTGCTGAAGTACGATCAGGTGCTTCCAGTGGCGGCCGTCCTCGGCGGAATGCTCGCCGATGCAGTGGCGCGTTTAACGGCCGACCTGAAAGACAAGCCGCTGCTGGTGGTTCCGGTGCCGCTGCATCGTGTCAAGTTGCGGCAGCGCGGGTTTAATCAGGCCGAGTTGATTGCCCGCGCCATGCTGAAGCATCAGCCACGGGGACGCATGGCCCTATCATGTCGAGTTTTGCACCGCCGGCGGAATACCGGCTCGCAGATCGGCCTGAGCCGTGATCAACGGCTGCACAATCTGCGCGGCGCCTTTGCCGCGGAGAAGACTGAATTGATTTCGGGTCGTGAAGTTCTTCTGGTGGATGATGTCCTGACCACCGGAACCACAGTTTCCGAGTGCGCCCGGGTACTGCAGCGTGCCGGAGCAACGCGAATTTGGGTGGCGACGGTAGCGCGCGTACTGAGGACAGGCAGCAACCCGATGTTGTCGGCAGAACTGGAAAAAGAATTTGTAGCAACGGGCGTAGCAACCCCCGCAGCACAGGCATAAATCATGCTGAGCAAGCACAACTCGCTGCTGGCAGTACCGCCGCTACCACTTGTGGCGGAGGGTGCCACTCCCATGCACGCGCCGGTGCTGGTGCTGAATGCTTCCTACGAGCCGATAAATGTCTGCGCGGCACGACGCGCAATTGTGCTGGTCTTGAAGGGCGTAGCCATGGCCGAGGAAGTCAACGGTCACGTGCTGCACTCCGCCCGCCTGGCGCTTCGGATTCCGTCGGTGATTCGCCTGCTCGAGTACCGGCGTATTCCTCACCAGACGCGAGCGCTATCGCGCAAGAACATCCTGCTGCGGGATCGCAACACCTGCCAATACTGTGAGACTACGCTGGCTTCCGGCGAACTGACGCTCGACCATGTAATTCCGCGGTCGCGAGGCGGTGCTTCCACGTGGGAGAATCTGGTTGCCTGTTGCCATGTTTGCAATCGCAGGAAGGGTAGTCGTTTGCCGGCCGAGGCGGGCATGAAGCTTATGCGGGAGCCAAAGGCGTTTAATCTCCATACCAGCCGCCACATAATGCGTCTGATCGGTCATTCCGACGACAAGTGGCGGAAGTATCTGTTTTATTAGAGAAAGCACGCGGCCAACTACTTCTTCGGAGGCTGCTGATCTCCCTGCGGGGCGGCCTTTTGCACTTCCTGGCCTTCATAGGTAATCTTCACGCTGGAACCAAACCGCTTGTAGTTCGTGTATTTGAGAATCTCGCGAATGTGGACATCTTGCACTGCACCGGTTTTGAAATGTAGGATGTCGTCGGCACTGGTGTAGGCGGGAAACCAGTACTGTCCATCGACCTGCTGCCGATAGGTCGTGAACTTGGGAAACAGGTTCTCACTGGATTTCTTTCTGATATCGGGAACGGTTTTACCCTCCGTCTTAACGATCTGAAAGTCCTGGTTGTCCACCCATATGCGGCCCTGGAAATAGCGCTTGTTTTTCTCAATCTGCTTGGGAGCAATGTCAAAGACGTAGGTCTGTAACTCGTCCTCCTGCTGCTGGCCGACGTACAGGATACTGTATTCGCCGATTTCGTCTGAGGTAAGCACAAAGGGCAACCGGTGCTCGAAGTCGTCAATGTCCTCACGACTCATCGAGATGCCGCCATTTTCCAGCGTCGATTGCGGGGCAAACACCACTTGTTGAAGGCGATGCCCCTTGTCGTCGAACAGAATGTCTTCCTCCAGCCGGAATTCGCCCGTCACGGTGTCGCCATCCAAGGTTTGCACCTTGATTGACTGATGGTAGGTGTATTGTTCGCGCGCCAACTTGAACTGTTTCTCTTTGGCGGCAAAGCGGTCAATAATCTGCTGTGGAGTGATGCCCTTAGGTTCGGCAGGATCTAGAGTGCCCTGTCCCTTACCTTGGGTGTCTGCCAAGAGTGGAACTGCCATTAAGCAGGCGAGGATGGTCAGGAACAAATGGAACGCAAACTGGTTGCGACTCTTCATGGTCTTGAGCTCTGTTGGGTTAGATGCTCGCGCAGCAGCCAAGTTTCCACTGTATTGGCTTAAGTGACACACTCGCAGGGATTGACTTACGGGCGCAGGCAGCATTGCTCTTCCCACGCTCGACTACAATTGCAGGTTCCATGAAGCGGCGAGGCATACAGGCGATCGCATTGGCGGCATTCGGGTTCATCCTGATGATTACGAACCCATGGTTTTCGTTCATCGATGACGAAGTGAATGTTGTGGTCACCGCCACGCAACCTGTCAGTAACACGATTGCACTGTTTGTTTCAGGAGGCGGCCAGCACGAGCATCCACCACTTTCAGACATCCTGCTGCACTACTGGCTGTGGATTACAACTGCGAATCTCACCTGGCTGCGGCTGTTTGGGGTCGTATTTTTTCTGGCAGGCCTATGGATACTCGCCGAAACGGCCTACGCAGTTTCAGAGCGCGACCCTGCAGCGTACCTGACCCTCACCGTAGGCATTCTCTGGCCATATGGTTTTCATTTTGGACGACTGGCGATCTGGTATTCCTTCTCGTTTTTCCTGGTAGCGCTTCTTACCTATGCACGGGTGAAGCTTGATCTCGATTGGAAGCTCCATCACCTTGCCGGCTTTACGTTTGCCGCGCTGGCGCTCATTTACACCAACTATTTTGGATGGACGTTGATCGCCTGCATGCTTCTCGATTTCGCCATCTCACGCAAAACAACAAGGCGCACAGCGGCAATGATGGTTGGCGTTGTCTTGTTCCTGGTCGTCGCCTACGTACCGATCATGTCGAGCTTCGTGAATACGTTGGAAAACCGCCTTCCCGTCGCGGGGCAGGGCGTATGGGGCCGGGTTTTATATTTCGGGTTTAATCTTTATTGCGTTTTCGTCAGCGAATCCGTGGCGCCTTGGATTTGGCCGCTCAGCATCCCGGTGGGTTTGGCCATTACGTACACGATCGTCTGGGTTTTATGGCGAGGCCCAGGATTTGCCCGCAGATTGTTCATATATTTCCTTGGACTCATGCTCCTCATGTCTCTGCTGGGCATTTTGAACACTAAGCGTCTGCTTTTGCTTTCCTGCTGGTTGCTGCTGCCGCTCGCTCTGACGCTAGATGCCCTTCTGGGCAAGTGTGGATCGCAAGTGGTCAACGTGGAAGCGTCAGACAATCGTGGCACACGCCGCTTGGCATTCGCCGTGGTCTTGATCGCAGCGATTGGCTGGGCGGGCATCATCACGCGTCGCTTCTATTCTGCGCCGCACTTTATCGAGCCGTGGCGCCAGGTCGCCGATGATGCGGCCGCGGTCGTTCGAAACGGCGGCGAGGTGATCTCGAATAGCCGCCCGTTCCTTTTCTATCTGAGCTACGAATTGGGGGCCCAGCGCCAGGTTTCCAACTGGAGTCCCGCTGATTGGGCCGACTCAATAAACGCCCTCGTGCTTTCTCCCTCCCGCTGGGCATCCGCCCGGCGCCCCGCGCCCCCCGAGGTCATGCTGGTTCAAGGCACCGCATTTGGTGATGATTCGATGGCCCAGATGAAAGATACGGAACAGTGGCTGGAACAAAAGTGCCACTTGCGCGATACGCGCCACCTGCTGCCCAATCCAGGCTATGAATGGAAGCACCGCTTTTTCCCCGAAGCCGGACAGTTGCCCTGGCGTATTGAAATCAGGAGCTACCAATGCCCAGTAACATTCAAAGTACCGGCGCTCGAAAAATCTGCGACTTGGTAATGGCCGCGCCCGCGGCGGCGGATCGCCGCGCCCCTGAGTCTCCCGGTCGCCAAGTCTCGCTTTTCCGTGCTTTCTATGTCTTCCGTGGTTAAACTCTTCATATGCGCTCCGGATTTGTCAGCATCGTCGGCCGCCCCAATGCGGGCAAATCAACCCTTCTAAATGCGTTGGTGGGTGAGAAACTCGCCATTGTCACTCCCAAGCCGCAGACCACGCGCACTCGCGTGCTGGGCATTCTGAATCTGCCGAAAAACGGTAGCCGTCCGGCGGCGCAGGTGGTTCTGATTGACACTCCGGGGGTGCACAAGTCACATTCTTCGCTCGATCGCACGATGGCGCACGAAATCCGGAACGCGCTCGAAGGCTGCGATCTTGTTCTGTGGATCGTGGATGCGACGCGCAAGCGCGGCTCCGAAGACGAATACGCCCTTGACCTTGTCCGCAAGTCGAACACGCCGGCATTCCTGCTCCTGAACAAAATCGACCTGATCGACAAGGTCAAGCTGCTGCCGCTGATCGAGGAACTCCGGCAAATGCATGACTTCGGCGAGATTATTCCAATCTCAGCCCGAAAACGCGTTGGCTTGCCGGTTCTGCTCGAAAAGATAACGGCTTTATTGCCTTCCGGACCTGCCCACTTCCCCGTCGATCAGATCACCGATCAACCGGTGCGCTTTATGGCAGCGGAAATCATCCGCGAGCAGATGCTGCTGGCGATGGCGGAAGAAGTCCCGTATGCAACGGCAGTGGTGATCGAACGATTCGAAGAGGGCCCAAAGCTGACGAAGATCTCCGCTTTAATCTACTGCGAGCGTGACGGCCAGAAGGCGATCATCATTGGCAAAGGCGGCCTGATGCTGAAGCAGATTGGGACCTCGGCGCGATTGCAGATTGAACGAATGCTGGACACGAAGGTTTTCTTGGAATTGTTCGTAAAAGTCGAGCCCGACTGGCGCCAGCGACGCGACTTCATAGAGGGCCTAGATTGGCGAAGGCAGTTGGAATAGACGCGAAAAGGAAAACCAACCACAGAGACACAGAAGCACAGAGAAGAACTTAGCAAGTGAGTTTTAGGGGCAGTAGGGAATTCAAAACGAGAGCGAAACTTCATTACTACTTCTTAGTTCTCCTTTGCTAGCTCTGTGCCTCTGCGTATCTGTGTTAGCTTGGTATTTCCCGGAGGAAATGAATGGCGGACGTCAAAATCACAGTAAGAAGAAATGGTCCTTTCCGCGTTGAAGCCCCAGAGGGTGCAATTCAACTGGTCGATGCCGATGGCAATGAGTACGATCTGACCGGCAAGCCCGCATTCTCGCTTTGCCGCTGCGGAGCCTCGGTAAACAAGCCGTTTTGCGACGGCACCCACTCCAAGATGGGCTTCCAGGCTGCCGAAACCGCTGTCAAGAAGGAACACCAGGAGGGCCTCGCCGATCCTGACGCTTCGAGGTTGAAGGTATAGCGGGCAAGCCTTTTGATCGAGCGGCTTGCCCGAACTGCGGGAGTTATAATTGTGCGGGATTGAGAATTCGTACTATGGCCAGCACGACATTGATCTCGGTTGAAGAGTATCTTAGGACGAACTACGAGCCGGACTGCGATTATGTGGATGGTCAAACAGAGGAGCGCAATTTGGGCGAATACGATCACGCCGCCCTCCAGGGCGAACTGATTTTTTGGTTCCGCCAGCATCGCCGAGAGTGGAACATAAAGGCCCTGCCCGAACAGCGCGTTGAGATTTCACAAACCCGTTTCCGCGTGCCCGATGTCTGCCTGATTCCTTTGGATTATCCAATTGAACAGATCCTGACCCAACCTCCGCTGGCATGCATCGAAATCTTGTCTCCCGAAGACAGGTTAAGCCGCCTGCAGGAAAAAACGCGGGACTACCAGCACTTTGGCGTACCCAACATTTGGATCGTCGACCCGGCAACCGAACGGGGCTTCAATTGCACTGCTGCCGGCTGGCTGGACGTATCCGTATTTCAGATACCAAATACTCCCATCCGTCTTGTTCTGGCGGACATCTTTGCCGAGATCAAGCGCAATTCGTAGTCCAAGACAACTGAATTCGCATTAAGAAGTGGGAGCCTTCCGCCCAGCAAGCGTCGTTTTCTCTTATCCTCAATAAGTGAAACTTCCTTGGCAGAAACGCGCGAGCGTGATCCTGGCGGTCTTTGTGGCGGCCGCGGCGATCAGAAGCGGCATCATCCTCTATGAGCGTCGGCAGTCGCTTCCGCAAAAGCAGGCGCCCGAGGCCTCCTACCAGCCCACCGCCGACGACTACGTCTACCGGCGCAAAATATACGCCGACGACGTCAAGTCCGCCGCGTCCGAGCTGAGGGGCAAGGCGGTGTGGGTGGCCGCCGGCAATCAACTGCCCTATTACCCATATTCAGCAGCAACTCACCACGTCGATTTCAGGCACGAAGCTGGCCTCTTGCCTCCCTTGGAGAAATTGGAAATCACAGATGTGATGTTTGCCGAGCAGCCCCCGAAAGGCTCGGACACACAGGTGATGGCGATTTTCCAGCGGCAAGCAGCGGAGGAGAAGTACGCAGTTTCAATCGGCGCTGAGTCCAACGGTAATTATCGCTTCATTGCCAACGATATATTTTTTCTTGACGATCCGCACATTCTATACAATTACTGGCCAGCCGACATCTGGACCGCAATCGATCGCCACGAGGTAAAGCCTGGCATGAACGAACTTCAGGCCGGCTTTGCCCTGGGCACGGCGGCCCGGGCATCACCAGGCCAGATCGGTGATCGCACGGTCAAATATGCCAACGCCGGAAAGCCAGTGAAGGTAACGTTCGTCAATAATCGGGCGGTTGAGGTGACGAGGGAAACGCAGCCGTGATCCAGGCCGGCGGCTTCAACGCGTAAGTTCAACCGTCAGCCGCTTCTTCACGTCGTTATCCACATGCAGCGCCTCGTGGTATTGGCGCACCGGATGGATCTCAGCCCCCGGCAGCACGGCACTGAATTCGGGAACGGTGCCATCGCCTTCCTCTGAGGTAACCAGACTGAGATTTTCGCAGGCGCCATCGGCGCAGCGCTCAATGTTGACCGCGGAGATGGTCTTCAAACCGTAGCCGAAGATGCACAAGGTCGGGATTGGCATTGCGCGTCTGATTTCAGCCCGGAACTCTGCGGCCGTATGCAGGTGTACGCGCTGCGCGGGCGGCAACCACAAGTCATCCTTCAACCAGTCGACAGGCTGGCCATGCTGGTCGTTGCCACAGGGAAAACTGGGAACCAACTGATATACCGAAGGAAATCCTACAATCAATTGCCGGAGCTTTTCTCCCATCAGGCCAAAAGGCAAGAGCTTGACGGTGGCGAGCAGATTGGTCAAAGACTTGGGCGCTCCCTGAAGCGGGCCGCCGAGCAGCACCATGCGCTCCACCTTGCGATGGCCGCCCAGTTGCTCGACATAATAACGGCTGACCAGCGCTCCCATGCTGTGCGCGATGATAGTGACCGGGTCACGCGGCTGCCAGGCATCGATGGCCTTTGCCATTTGGCGGGCGGAGATGCGCACGTCCTGGCGAAAATCGTAGGCAAATTCCAGCAGGTCCTTGCCGCGCTCATAGCCAATGGCTTCTTCCAGATAGTCAATCAGCTTCCCGTAGTGTTGAAGCTTGATGATGTTGGGCACGATTACCACTTCATCCACCAACCCCCGCGCCTCAATTGGTCCTGAATCCCCGTTGTACCTAAAGACTCCGGGATCGGTGAAAAGCCGGGAGACGCTTGGCCATATCCTCTCGCTGCCCAGCCAAAGGTCCGAGCCCATGAAGCCGGGGACCACCACGACCGGACGGCGGGCACGCGGCTTCTCCCCGGCCGGCGTGAACACCGTAAGAGCTTCCTCTCGATTCGCTTCCTTGAACACCAGGCACGCGGGGCCAATGATGATAGTGTCCCAGTCGGAGAGTGTCCGCTTGGTGATCTTTTCCCCGCGAATCCAGGTGCCGTTG
>JBEKOS010000162.1:0-8498 GCA_049521535.1 Terriglobales bacterium
TGGAACGGAACTCCGAACGCAAATTTGAGGACACCAAGGGCTATGAACATCATCAGACACAGCAGCAAGAACAAGGGCGTGATCTTGGCGATGATGATCTCGGAAGTGCTGGCCGGGGACATGAGCAACTGTTCAAGCGTCCCGGCTTCTCGCTCGCGAACCATGGCAGCGGAGCAAATGAGAGAGCTCTGCAGGATCAACAACAAGCCGAGCACGCCGGTGACGATAAACCACGAATCGACCAGGCCGGGGTTGTAGAGAAACGCCGGTTGCAGTTGGACTTGACCGCGACGGGCCAGGCTCGTTCCGCCGCTCGATCCGTCCACTGGCTGGATGCGGACATGAATCCCCTGACTCCGCAGTCCTGTGTTGAATCTCTGGATCATGCTTTCTGCATACCCTCGGCTAATCGTGGCTGTATTTGCATTCGTGGCGTTCAGCAGGAATTGAAGAGTGGTCTGGCGATCCCGGACCAGATCCCGCGCATAGTCGTAGGGAACCACCATTCCGGCGTCGGCTTTGCCTTGGCTTACCGCATCACCAAGTTGGTCGACCGAGGAATAGTAACCCGCGAGGCGGAAACTCTTGCTTTCGGTCAACGTCGCAATCAGCTCCCGGCTCTCGGGTGACCTGCTATCGTCGACGATAGAGAGACGAACGTTCGATACCGCCGCGCTCAGGGCAAACCCCACCAGAGTCAACTGCACGACGGGCAAGACAGTTAGACTGAACATGAGTTTGCGGTCATGGCGAGTCTGGGCCAACTCTTTCTTGATTAATGCGCGCAGACGATAATTGAAGAGATAATTCCAGAGTTTACTCATGATTTAGGCCTTCACCTGCATCCTTCTCATGCCATACCATGCAATTCCGTAGAAGAGGGCGCCAATCGCGCCGATGATGAGAACCTTGTACCAGACGGCAGGCCATCCGCCGCCCTGCAAGAGCGCGTCGCGGACGATCTCGATGTAGTAGCGGCCCCAGATAAGGCTCGAAATCCAGCGCAGCCCGGCCGGTATGTTTTGAATCGGGAACATCATGCCCGAGAGCAGAAACACGAGAATGAATCCACCGAAGGCAACTGCTTGCAAGGCCGATGCCTGATTGGGGATGACCGCTCCTACCATGGTTCCAAACGACGCCACGCAGAAGGCATACAGTACGGTGGCGATCAAGACGGGCAGGGGATCGCCGGCAAAGCTCAGGCCAAAGTAGGTAAACAAAAGCAAGGACATGATGAGGCACTCTGCGAGCGCCACAATCATAAATGCTATGATCTTCCCCAACAGGAATTCATGCGCGGGAATGCTTGAGACGTAAACCTGGAGGATGGTCTTCAACTCACCCTCCTTTGCCATGGCGAGCGCAGCCAGCAGTGGCGGGAACATCGAGATGCCAAGCACGAATATTCCTGGACCGAAAAACTTCTTCGAAGAGAGTCCGGGGTTGAACCATAGCCGAATGGCGGTCTGGATCGGTCCAGTTTGCGCTCCGCCGGCCTGCTGGTTGTACGAGGTCGTAATTTGGCCGGCATACGCCGTGACTAACTTCGCTGTGTTTGCATCCGATGCGTCCACCAGAAACTGAACAGGCGCGTTGACGCCGCGCGCCATGTCGCGGCCAAAGTGAGACGGGATGATCAGCACGGCTCGCGCAGCATTGGAGGCAAGGGCCTCCTCGGCGGTTTTGTCCACCGGCCATGGGACCACCTTCAGCGTGATCGAAGCCCGGAAAGCGTCGATAAAATCATTGGACGCCGATGAGCCATCAAAATCCTGCACGGCAATCGGAAGCTCATTCACCGTCAGCGAAAGCGCCGAGCTCATCAATATGAGCAGGAAGGTGGGAAGGGCCAGTGCGAGGGCCAGGGTACGCCAGTCGCGAACAATCTGGGTTAACTCCTTGCGCATTTGTGCAATGATTCGCCTCATGCGTGCCCTTCATCGTCATCCGTCGCCACCTTGCCCTGCGTACGCGCTTTCTCCACGATGGAGATAAACACGTCTTCCAGCGAGAGGGGGATTTCTCTCGCGCTGGTCACGTGGAGTCCGTTCTCTTCGAGGCGCTTTGTAGTTTCTTTGATTGCGTTGGCTGGGGCGTCGTCCGTGATCATATGCAGACGTTCGCCGAACAGGGACACGCGCCAGCTTTCCGCTTTGCTCTTCAGCAGGTCGGCGGCACGTTGGGGCTGGTCGACGATGAATTCAAGCACGTGTCCGGTTTGCTGGCTCTTGATGCCGCTGGGCGTGCCTTCGGCCACAAGCTCACCGGCGACCATCATTCCCAGGCGATTGCACTGTTCCGCTTCTTCGAGATAGTGCGTTGTCACGAGGATCGCTGCGCCACCGTCGGCCAGCCGATTGATCATTGTCCAGAAGGCGCGCCGTGCCAGAGGATCGACGCCCGAGGTCGGTTCGTCCAGAAAGAGAATGTCCGGTTCATGCATGATTGCAGCGCCGAAGGCCACGCGCTGTTTCCACCCTCCTGGCAGGCTCCCGGTGATCTGGTCCTCTTTCCCATCGAGCCCGGAAAAGGAAAGCACCCATCGAATCTTTTCTTCGCGGTCCTTATCGGGAACGCCATAGACACCCGAAAAGAAGTCGAGGTTTTCGCGAATCGTCAGGTCTTCATACAAAGAGAATTTCTGTGACATATAACCGATGCGCTTGCGGACAGCTTCCGTTCTCAGGTTGCCACCTGTGCCACCCAACTCCATGGTTCCGCTTGTCAAGTCCAGCAATCCGCAGAGCATCCGGATGGTTGTTGTCTTGCCCGCTCCATTCGCACCGAGAAGTCCGTAGACTTCCCCATTTCGAATATCGAGGCTAACGTTTTTCACGGCTGTGAATGCTTTGAACTTCTTGACGAGATTCTTCGCACCGACCGCAACTTGCCCGCGCAGGTTGCGGTGATCCTGCTTCGCGGGAAACTCGGCTGTGTCGGCTTTTGGGCTTAACGCACGCAGCTTAGCTACAAATATGTTATCGAGTGTCGGTTCGCCGACACTCATCTCGTCTACGGATAATCCCGCGTCCTTCAGTTTCTCGGTAACCCACTTCTGCTCTTTGTCCGGATCGCGTACAAGCAGGTCCAGCCGGTCGCCGAATCGCTCAACGTCGATGATGTCTTTATCAGGCCCTTCCCCCCCGGAAAGCACCTCTTCCGCTTTCCTGAGGTCCGACGTGCGAAGTTCGATCCGCTTCGCGCCCAGACTCGCGCATAACTCCGTTGGCGTGCCGATCTGAAGGACCTCGCCCAGATGCATGAACGCGATTCGATGGCACCGTTCAGCTTCATCCATATATGGAGTAGCCACGAGGATCGTCAAACCCTCTGTCGTCAAGTGAGCTAGCGCGTCCCAGAACTCGCGACGGGAGACAGGATCGACGCCCGTGGTTGGCTCGTCAAGCAGCAAAACTTTCGGTCGTGGAACGAGCGCGCAGACGAGCGCAAGCTTTTGTTTCATGCCGCCGCTCAGTTGGCCAGCGAGCCGGCCGGCGAAACGGTCCATGTCAAACATTTGAAGATATTGAAGACTGCGCTCCGCGATCTCATCCGGCGGAATGAGGCGCAGATCGCCGCTATAGCGAATGTTTTCCGCCACCGTCAGATCGGGATAGAGACTGAAGTCCTGCGTCAAATACCCGGTTTGGGACCGCATATCCCGCGCCGGGCGACCGAGGATCTTCGCGGTGCCTGCAGTTGCTTCCATCACGCCTGCAAGAATCTGGAAGGTTGAAGTCTTTCCAGCTCCATCGGGGCCAATCAGGCCAAACATTTCGCCGGGGTTCACTTCAAATGTGATTCCACGCACTGCCTCAAGCTTGCCATAGCGTTTCGTCAGGCCGCGAACTTCAATAGCCGGCTGTTTGGCCACGGCCTGCTGATCGTCGACCGCCCGATCTAGAATGGCAGTTGTCATTTACGCTTTTCTTTCGGCCACTTGTCTCCCTGCACAAGGACTTCGCCATCGACAGGCATGCCGGCTTTGGCAAATCCGAACCCGCCTATCAATTGCAGCTTGAGTCCGACCACTTGCTTGACGCGGTCGTCGCGGAAATACGTATTCTCCGGAGTGAATGTCGCCTGGGGGTCAATCCTGGAGACGTAAGCGTAGATGGGTTTCTGCGAACTCGAGTCGAGATATATGCGCGCCGACTGTCCCACTTTCACTTTGCCAATCTGGCCTTCAGGTACAAAGCCGCGCAGATACACCTTGGTCAAGTCCAATAGCGTGATCACAGCGGTACCTGCGACAACCACTTCGCCTGGCTCGGCCGCACGAGTCACCACCGTTCCGGAGAACGGCGCCTTGATGGTCAGATCCTTGCGGTTGTCTCCGGCTTCTGCAAGCTCGGCGCGTGCCAGTTCGGTTTGAGCCGCTGCACTCGCGACTTCAGCTTCTTGCTGTGCAATCTGTCTTCGATCCGAAGCGACTTGCGATTCGCGAATACCGGGGTTGGAGAGACTTGCCTGCGCTGTGGTGAGCGCGCCCTGTGACGCCTCAACCCGGCGTTTCGAAGCGACAACCACCGCGGCCTGTTGATCGGCCGCCGTTGAAGCCTGAAGTCCTTGCCGTTCCGACACAGCTCCGGATTTCGCAAGACGCGTATAGGCGTCCCTGTCGAACGCCGCAATCTGATACGCCGCCTGCTGCTGAGCCAATTCCGCTTGCGCGGTTGCCAAATCGGCCTCCGCTTGCCCTACATGCCCCTCTGTATCGAGCTTTGACTGGCCTACCTGTAACCGGCTTTGCTCTAATTGCTCTTGAAGGATGGCAATTTGCTCCTGCGCGGCTGCGCCCTTTGCTACCGCCTCCGAAAGAGTATCGCGAGCCTGATCCTCCCGAGCTCGAATCTGCGCGTCGTCGAGAGTGGCAATGGTGTCTCCGGCATTGACGGTGTCGCCCTCGCGGACACGAACTTCAAGAATGCGTCCTGTTGTTTTGGAGGCAACTGCGGAGTCGTCGCCCTCAATCCGGCCGCTCACCACAACAATGCTGTTCGGGATACGTGGCGCCGCAAAAAAGATCTTCCAAATGAGAAGCACCGTCGCAATCAGGACCACGCCGGCGACGATCGTCAGGATTAGGCGTTGTCGCGCCGCGGCCTGCTTCGTCTTTTCGTCGGCTGCTTGCTTAGCCTTATCGTCCGCAGCCTTTTTTTCACTTTCCGCTGGGGCCGGTTTTGCACCGGGTGGGTCCGTCAGCTTTTTTTGCTCGGCCTGCTCTGGCGCGCTTTCAAGTGTGGGTGTAGTCATTCACTTACCCTCCGCTTCCTTACCGGTGTGATCGTTCGGTACTTCGAGCTAAAGTCCTGGAGATACGAAAGTGAAAAGTCGGCGATGTGATCCGCTATGCATTCCACCTGTTCGGGCGTCATCTTCAGTGCCGGCCAGATTTCTGACAAGAGAGGACCGGGCAAAACGTAAGCAAAAACTTGTCCCACCACGCTGATTGCACAGAGCCGTGTCTTGTCATCATTGGCAGGCAGCCCAATCATTCCTCCAATAAGTACCAGGAGTCGCTTAAAGATCGGTCGAGCTACCTTATCGACAAGTTGTCGAAGTGCTGGAGTGGGCTGTGCCAGCTCGTGCGCCAGGAGTCGAGAATGCCAATCCGGTAAATCTTTCCCATTGATGCTCCGAAGTCGAGCTCGAATCAGAGCTCGCAGCATGTCTTCTGGGGAGATGTTTTGATCAAGCGCGTTATGAACAGCCAAGACTTGGGCGGCACGCACCGATTGTTGCAAGACCTCGGTGTAGAGGCCCAATTTATCGCCGAAGTGATAATTGATAGCAGCGACATTCGCTTCCGCCCCTGCACAAATTTCGCGAATCGTCGTAGCCTGATAGCCGCGGTTGGCAAAAATTGGCCCCGCAACCTCCAGCAATTTCTCGCGTGTCGGGTCTGGGGTCGCAGTCGGACGTTTACGCCTCACTACCTTTGGCCCGAGTTGTGAGCGATTGCTGTTCATATTCAAACGCAAGTTTGAATCAACAGCTTGCTCAATACTGTGTTCGATTGCTCAGTGCGCCAGTCCGCCGGATTGAGGTTTTGACCTGCAAGCGCTTCAGGTGTCGCGGTATCACCGGTTTGAATCTCCAGAATCAAGGCAACGGCCCCCGAAATTCGCCGTCCTTGCTGATCGGTCTTGGGAGATGGGCTTTGCCGGAAGTTGTCTCAATTGGCGAAAAGGGGAGATCCTATGGACTGATTCCAACGTCCGATGAAGAGCGGCGAACCAATCTGAGCGCAACAAGTACAAGCAGGAGAAAATTCTATAAATCATTTTATTATCAATAGGCGTAAGAGTGGTGCCGGGAGGGGGGGTCGAACCCCCATGACCGCAAGGGTCGGCGGATTTTGAGTCCGCTGCGTCTGCCAGTTCCGCCATCCCGGCCCGGGGAGGCATTCTCCGTTAAAAGTATCGCACAGCCTTTCCAAAGGACGCTACTGCACTCGTCTCCGATTTGCCATGAAACTGGAGCGATGGTTATACCCTCGGGTCACTCCTCTTCATCCAGTTCGACTCGCAAGTCGGGTTCAGCCGGGGCGGCCGTTGCCACGATCCATTCAGCGAAGCCGGGCGCGGGCTTTGCTCTCCAGTCGAATGTCCAGGGGCGAATCGCTGGCGCAGGAACCTTGCACGGATTTCCTTCCCGGTTGAGGCGCGTCGAAGCCTCAGCCGTCCAATCCGCTGCTGCCAGGCGTTAGAGCAAAACCAGAGTGAACGTGCCCCAGCAAGGAGTGTGCGAGGTGGCTTTTACTTCCACCCCACGGACGAAGACCTGTCCGTGGGGACCCCGGAAAGGAAAAAGCCACTTGGCGTGGTGCTTCCTGGGTACAGCCACTCTGGTTTTGCTGTTGGCCGCTAAACTGAAGAGTGAGGTATTCCGTGTTTCGTTTCGCCGTGTTCCTCCCGCTCGCCCTGCTCTTTGCCTCAGCCGGCGGATTCGCCCAGGACTCTGCTTTGAACCAGAAAAAGCAGGTCCCCAATGCCCCGTCCGGCAGCGCGGCGCCGCAGCCCGTTGGCGAGCCGGTGGCCAGCGCCGAAGCCGATTTGGCGAAATCCGATTGGAAGGCCGCCCAGGCTAAGCTGGAGCCTTGGCTTGCCGCCCACCCCGCAGATTCCCGCGCCCTCTTCGACATGGGCTATGCGGCCGATGCGCAGAACCGCATCGACGATGCCGCAGGCTTTTACCGCCGCGCCGTCGAGGCCGATCCGCAGTCGTTCCTGGCCCATCTCTCGCTCGGGCTCCTCCTGGCCCGCCAAAACAAACTCTCCGATGCCCGCTCGGAGTTGGCCGCGGCCACCAGACTCGACCCGGGCGATGCAGGGGCCGCCGTGAAGGCTCGCGCCTGGCGCGCCCTGGCTCAGATCGACCGCAATACCGACGCTACCGAAGCTTCCAACGACCTGCTGGAAGCCCTCAAGCTCAGCCCCGAAACCCCGGACGACACGCTGCTGGCGGCCAACCTGGCCGATCAGGCCGGCGAGTACTCCGCCGCCGAGACAGCCTACCGCCGCGTCCTGGCCAAGAACCCGAAATCCGCACCTGCCAACGCTGGCCTGGCCCACCTGTTGATCGTGCGCAAACTCTATCCCGAGGCCGAAGCCCTCGTTCGCGCGGCCCTTGAACAGACCCCCGACGACCCCGCCCTCACCGCGCAACTGGCCGCCGTGCTGGCCGCTCAAGACAAGGCCGAGGCCCTGCCACTCATCCAGAAGCTGCACGACGCGCATCCCAGCGACCCAGACATCACACGCATGCTGGCTGAACTGCTGGCCGAGGCCGGCGACCCCGCTGGCTCCGACCTGCTTTACGTTGGGCTGCTCGCGGCCAGCCCCAACGACCCGAGCCTCCTGATCGATCACGGCCAAAACCTGACCCGCCAGCTCAAGTTTGTTCCGGCCTTCGCTGCCTTCGACAAGGCTACCCGGCTCGACCCTGCCAACGCCGACGGCTGGAGCGGCCTGGCTTTTGCCGCTTCGCGAACCAATCAGCCTTCCATCACACTGCACGCCCTTACCATGCGATCGAAGTATCTGCCCGAAGTGCCGTCCACCTATTTCCTTTGGGCAACCGCATACGACACGCTTCACCAGAAGGCGCCGGCCGCATCCTACTACCATCACTTTTTGGATTCCTCCGCCGGCAAATTCCCCGATCAGGAATGGCAGGCTCGTCAACGTATAAAATTGCTCGAAAACAAACAGTGAATTCGGCGATCATGTGAACCTGAGTATGGCGGCCTCGATTCAAATTGCCGCGACCCTCGAGATTTGTACGCTCGAAGAACTTCTCGCTTGCAATTCTTCATCGAATCGTCATATAGTCACGGCCTGGGGTAATGCCGATTTTCATTCGGCAAGACCTCATGGAATTGGAAGCCCGCTCCAATGCCTCTTCAGCGGAGGTTCCTTATGCGGTCCAGGGTTCCGTTGGCGGTCCTCGTCTTCCTCACCGTCTCTGCGGTACCGGTTTGCGCCTCCGGG
>JBEKOS010000163.1:0-9846 GCA_049521535.1 Terriglobales bacterium
AGACCGAGGTAAAGCACGACGCGCTTTTGCCGCAGGTGATCGCCGACCAGTTCGGATGGCCCGAAATGGTGCGGGAAGTTGCCGCCATCTACCACTCGCTGCCGCCCGAGGAACGAGCCAAGACCGGCATCTGGGCCGGAAACTACGGCGAAGCCGGCGCGATCAACGAGTTTGGCCCTCAATATGGGCTGCCGCACGCCTGGTCCCGCCACCAGAATCATTGGTATTGGGGACCACCTCCGCAAGTCTACGAAAACCTGATTGTGATCCAGTGGGGCCTCGACGACGTCCGTGACAACTGCACCTCCTATCAGGCCTTCAGGCACAACCAGCCGTACGGGATGGGCGAGGAGAATACGCCAATTTATCTATGCCGCGGCGTCGAGTTCGATATTCAGAAAATCTGGTGGCACTCGAAGCACTGGAACTAGAGGCCAGGGTTAGCGCGTCACCTCGACGGTAACCTTGTTGGACTTAACTTGGATTCCTGTCGATGGGTCTCCCCTTGTCACCTGGATCGTGTACTTGCCCGGTTTGCTGGTGTCGAAAATCTTGCTGACGAATTCATAGTCGTCGTAGTGCTGTGACTCGCCGGGCTGCAGAGTTTCCGAACTCAACGGAGATTGGCCGAGAATCGACATCATGGCGTTCGGCGCCTGGCGCTTGCGGGGCGAGATTGGTGTATCTTTGGCATCCCAAACCTCAATTCCGATTGAAAAATCATCCGGTATATACCGGCGCGGGACATAGAGGAACTGCAGGGGATGATCCGAGATATTGGTAGTGGTCACAATCACTCTCACCTCGGTACCTGCTTTCACTACATCATGCGCGGCTTTGATCGTGACGGAAATATTGGGCTTGGCCGCCGGAGCTTGCTGGGCAGCGGTGACGTCTTGATTGGCTTGGCCAGCCGCGGCCGTGCCCAGCGCCGCCAATAACAGCAAACCCAGCCGGATTTTCATAGCTCCTCCTGGTTGTGCACTCGTCGTCTCGGCACACGGAGTGGACCGCTCTTCCCTTCCTTTTATAACCTAAATGACAATCGTAACTGCGCCGTTCGCCCGGGGCGAAAGCGCGCCTTCGCGCTATGCTGCAAATGGGTTTATGATGCTTTGTTCCAGGGAGTGCACGTGGGAATTCCGAACTTGAGCGGCAACGAGATTCCGCTGGACATCTTTCGCAGGCACGCCGAGGCCGTCGCCGTAAGGAATCTGGAGCGCCTTAGTCTGGCGCTGGACGTGTCCGGGTTCTCCCTTTGGGACTATGAAAGTGCCACTGGCAAAGTCTTTTTGAGCCAGGAGTGGTCTGTCATGTTGGGCGGCGAACCCCTTGAGACCCGCTCCACACTATCCGAGCTTCTCGAATTGGCGCACCCGGATGACCGTGAGAAGTGGCGATGCTGGGCGAAAGATGCAATCTCAGCGAACATCCCCAGTTCCCGCATAGAGCTCCGGGTGCGCAACCTGGCGGGGGATTGGATCTGGATCGAGACCACCGCTAAGGTAGCGGAGCGCGACCACGACGGGCGTGCGCGGCGCATCATTGGGACCAACTGCGACATCTCGGAACGGAAGCACATCGAGGAAACGCTGCGCAAGTTCCAACAGGAACAACAAATCATCCTTGATTCGGTTCCCGCGATGGTCTGGTTCAAAGACACTGAGAACCGGATTCTCAAGATTAACCGGCGGGCCGCCGACGCCCTCGGAATGCCGATTGACAAGATCGAGGGCCAATCTACCTATGACCTCTATCCGGAAGAGGCGGCGAAGTATCACGCCGATGACCTCGAGGTGATCCGCTCCGGGGTCCCGAAACTTGGGATCGAAGAACTTGTCCACCCCAAGGGCGGAGAAATACGCTGGGTCCAGACCGACAAAATACCTTATCGGGATAGTGAGGGAGAGGTCGCCGGAGTGGTTGTTTTCGCCGTGGACATCACGGAACGTAAGCGGGCGGAAGAGTCTCTTCGCCGCTCCGAAGCAGACTATCGCTCGCTGGTGGAAGGTGCTACCTTCGGCATCTACCGCTCAACGCCAGAGGGAAAATTCGTTGCGGTTAATGCCGCGCTCGTACTCATGCTCGGCTATGAATCGGCCTCCGATCTCATGAGCGTGGATATAGCCACGGATATCTATGTGGACTCGCATGCACGCGATCGATTGATGCTGCATAAAGGTACCCGCGAGTCGCCCAGAAGTGCTGAAGTCGAGTGGAAACGAAAGAATGGCCAGCGGATTACCGTGCGGCTGACCTGGCGTAAATTACAGGGCGAACAGGGCGAGCCCATTTGCTTCGAAGGAATTGCCGAAGATGTGACCGACCGGCTTAAGCTGGAAAGCCAACTGCGACAGTCCCAAAAAATGGAGGCCGTGGGCCAACTGGCCGGAGGCATCGCCCATGACTTTAACAATCTGTTGACTGTGATTAGGGGCTACATTGGCTTGCTAGGAGATCGCTTTGGAGAAGATGATCCCGGGCGCGATTACCTGAGCAACGTACTGCAGGCAACTGACCGGGCCGGCTCGCTGACCCAACAACTTCTGGCGTTCAGCCGGAAGCAAGTGATGTCACCAAAAGTGCTGGACCTTAATAGCTTCGTGGCCGAAACCAGCATGATGTTGCCGCGCCTGCTCCGCGAAAACATCAAGATCACAGTCTCGACTTGCGACAACGGATCACGAGTACACGTGGATCCTGGACAGCTCTCCCAGGTGATCGTCAATTTGGCAGTCAACGCCAGCGACGCCATGCCCCGGGGAGGCGAACTTGTCATTCAAACCGGCACTCAGGAGATCAATGAGCTATACCGGGGAATTGTCCCGCCAGGACGATATGCAGTCCTAATCGTTCGCGATTCAGGAGCCGGGATTGATTCTGGTACTCAATCCCGCATTTTCGAGCCTTTTTTCACCACTAAGGAGCCAGGAAAGGGTACCGGGTTGGGATTGTCCACCGTTTACGGGATCGTCAGGCAAAGCGACGGTTACATAGTATTGGACAGTAAGGTCGGGGAAGGAACCACGTTCACGGTTTACATTCCCACCGCGCAAGGAGAGGCCGAAATCATCGCGCCAGAGAAGCCAACCCGCCAGGGGCCGCCCAAGGGATCAGAGACAATTCTCCTGGCGGAGGATGAAAGCGGCGTAAGAGAAGTTGCCCGCAGGTTCATGGAGATGCAAGGATATACCGTCCTGGAAGCGGACGGTCCCCTGCAGGCCATTCAATTGGCGGAAGCGCGCACCCAGCGGATCGATCTCCTCGTGAGCGACGTAGTCATGCCCACCATGAGCGGCCCTGAACTGGCCCAGCGAGTGGCGGTGTCCCATCCGGAAATCAAAGTACTGTACATATCGGGTTATACCCACGATGCTATCGCCCAACACGGGGTCTTGCAGTCAGGTGTATTCCTCCTGCAGAAACCGTTCACCCGTGATTCTCTCGCAACGACAGTTCGCAAAGTGCTGGACAGTAACTGAGCTGGCTGTTATCGCGGTTGTGGTCGTCTTATTGTCGCTGCAGTTGAGACAGCAATTTTCGGCTGCGCGCCTTCATCGCAGGCGTGCCCTTTCGAAGGGCCTCGCACACAATCTTGATCACGGCGGCTCGAGAGCCCGGGTCATCCCGCGCCAGATCAGCGAGTCCTTGAAGGGCACAAGTGCGGACAATTGAACTGCGATCCGCCAAGTAAGTAATCAAGCAGGATGTCGTAACCTTGCGTTCCTTGGCGGTCAGTGGAAGCCGTGGAATCATCACCGCCAGATGCCAGCGTAATTCCTGTTGCTTGGTTTGACACATCAGACGTAGCAGTCGATTCCTGTGGGGCTGAAGATGCCCGGGGTGCCTGCGAGTAACCTTCTCAGCCGCGTCCGCAGCCCGCATTCGCACCAGCAGATCTTCGTTCCATAAGCCCTCGATTAGTTCTCGAAAACGACGACTGTTGCCGGATACAAAAGCCGCAACCTCGCCAGCCCGCCCAATTGAGCGCCGGTCTCCGCCCCTTAGCAGTTCGAGGATATTTACTCGAGTTCTGGACATACGTGGCTCTATGCAAATACAGGGTCGCGCTCCTCCACAGTTGCGCGAACAAGTTCAACCAATTCTCCAGTAACCGGTTCCGGAAGCTGATCGCGGGTCAAGCTTTCACATAGAGCCGTCAGATCGACTATGCGCGCCAACCGCCGCCAAGCCTTTGGAAGAACACCACCGCCGTGCTGGAATCCGTTGGAGAAATGCGGCTCTGAGAAAGGTTTCGAAGTACGCTCATAGCGGAGAAAATGCCCGATGTCACAAAGCGGCGAACCGGAAACCGCAAACTCCCAATCGCAAACGGCTGTGACTGACCACCATCTGTCGCGAATACATCGTACGAGCAGGTTGCGTTTCCCGAAATCACCGTGTACGAGGTGCGCCTGCGCATCCAATTCAGCCAGTTGTGGCGCCCAGTCCCACGCCAGAGCATGAACACAGTCGCGCAGGTCCGAAGGCATACGTGACTGCAGATCTGCCGAGCCAAGGCACAAGTCAATGAAACGAGGCGTAGGATTGGGTCCTGCTAAGAGAGGTGCCGCGACATTTGGCCCAGGAGCCAGCCAGCCCACCCTTGGAAAATTGAAGCGCCCTATGGCCGCGAGAGTCTCGCCCGCGGAGAATGCCGCCTGGGTCAAAGCGGCTATATCGCCGGAACTCTTCAACTCACGAAATCTGATTCCCTCGACGAGCCGCATGAGCATGAAGGGCCCAAAATCCTCCAGTCCGCAGGATTCGGCGTGAATCACCTCCGGAACTGGAACGGAGGCACCGACTAGCCGCATCAGGTCAATTTCTTTCTGACAAAGGGACGGATCGTGCTCATAGACGCGTAGTACCACCCAGCCGGGATTGGTGTCGATCTGGACTTTGAAATTAGCGTTTCGCAAACCGTCGACGAGTGGCCTCACCTGCAAAACCCGGCTACGTGGAAATGCGGTATGAATAAGCCGTGTCAGGGCTGACGAGGGAAGAACACGTCGCGGCTCAGGCCGCCACCAGCGAGCTTCATGGGGAGCGCCGAGGATCACGAGTGCCATTATCGCTGATTGATGCTCTCATTGACCTTCTTGTGCGCTCCGAGGCCATGCACGCGAATTTAGTATTGTTGAGGTACCGCTAGAGACGATCCGGAGGCACTCCATGCAACGCAGAACATTTTTAAAAGGAGCCGGCGCTGTCACCATCGCGGTGATGGGCGGTGGAGTCTGGCGCGCCTATTATCAGGGTGTCTTCAGCACCGGAGAAGGGCCGGCTTACGAGCCTTGGAAGGACTGGCGTCGCAATTCAGGCGAAGGGCCCCTGGCGTTGGTACGCGCAGCAATTTTGGCGGCGAGCCCGCATAACACGCAGCCGTGGCTCTTTAAGGTGACCGTTTCCCGCATCGATCTATACATAGACACCAAGAGGAATGTTGGAGCCCTCGATCCTTTCCTGAGAGAGGAACACATCGGGATCGGATGTGCTCTTGAGAACCTGATGCTCGCCGCGGCTCCCAACGGCTACCAGGCATCCCTGACATTGCTCCCCGGAAAACTCGGGCTAATTCCTGCCGAGCCTCAACCGGAATTGCTGGCAACCATCGATCTCGTCCCGGGCATGCGTCAGGAAGCTGAACTGTACGATGCGATTCCCCGGCGCCATACAAATCGTGCCGCCTACAACTCCCAAACACCAATTCCGCATCAATTCATCGACACGCTAGGCAGACTGCCAGACGACGACCCGGAGGTCAAACTTTTTTTGTTCACTGCGGATAGCGAAAGGAAAAAGATAGTTGAAATCAGCTCGGCCGCGAACGCCGAACTCTATTCGGACCCGGAAGTTGATCGCGGTAGCGATCATTGGATCCGGATTAACTGGAGTAATGTGCAGAAATATCGCGATGGCCTAACGATTGATGCTTTCGGGATGCCTCCCAGAGCGGCTGCAATTGCCAAGATGATGCCTTTATGGATGCTCAAATGGGCTGGATCGCGAGGTGGCAAAAACGGCTATGCGGAACACATGCTAAGCGCGCCCCTGATCGGCATCATCGCAGTACATGACCGCTACGACCGCGAACACTGCCTGCGTGTCGGCAGAATCTGGCAGCGCGCTCACTTATTGGCTACTGCCCGAGGCATAGCCGGACGGCCCTGTAACGAGGCGGTGGAAATGATCGACTATGAGAAGGCACTTGGAAAACCTGCCTTGCATGCAGGGCTGGTGGGAGAAATGCTGGGCGATGCCAACTGGCAACCGGCTTTTGTTTTTTATATGGGTTATCCAACGTTGACGGCCCCAGCCAGCCCTCGGCGGTCAGTTGAGATGGTGATAATTTGACAATAGTTCGCTGATTCATCGTTGGTGACTGCTCGCTCCAAAGAAAACTGTTCGTTTCTGGACACTCAGTTTCAACAACGAACAATCCTTAGACGAGAGGCGGCTCCTACTTAAACGCTATCCCCACCCTTTTGAATAAGTTACCTTCCCTTGGGCTGTGGCCTGCCACTTGCACAATTCAAGGCGATGGATATCGCCCGCCCAGATATTAAACGACAAAAAAGGCGCCGACAAATTGTACTGCTTGCAGTCGGTGGTGTCCTCGTCGCAGGCGTGACCTTCGGCGTATCGCGATTGAAGCCGGCTGCGCCCGAGGTCGAACGCAGTACCGTATTGACCGACACTGTAAAGCGTGGGCCGATGCTCCGCCAGGTTCGAGGAATCGGCTCTTTGATTCCCAGCCAGGAATTTACCCGTCAAATTCCAGCAGAGACAGAAGCCACAGTGGTTCGGATTCTCCTGCTCCCAGGCTCCCAGGTGACTACCGACAGCATTCTGATCGAAATGAGCAATCCGCAGGTGGAACAGGCCGCGCTCGACGCCAAACTTCAGTTGAAGGCCGCCGTAGCCGAGTATCAGAGTCTGCGCGTCAAACTGCAAAGCGACCTGATGAATCAGAAAGCCGGCGCGGCCACTGTCGGCGCCGATTACAGCCAGGCGAAGCTGCAGTCGGAGACCGACAAGGAACTCTACGATCTCGGCGTGATTTCGGGTCTCGCTTACAAAGCTTCAAAAGGCAAAGCCGACGAGCTTACGACGCGAAATCATATTGAGGACGAACGGCTGGATATCAACCAGAAGGCGATCGAGTCGCAGCTTGCGGAGCAACAGGCAAAAGCAGATGAGGTCCGCGCCCTGGCAGAACTGAAGCAGAAGCAATTGGATGCCCTGAAGGTCCGAGCCGGGATTGAAGGGGTCCTTGTGGATCTACCCCTGCAGGTCGGGCAGCATGTCCTGCCGGGCACAATGCTGGCAAAGGTGGTCCAGCCGGACCATCTGATCGCGGAGCTGAAAGTAGCGGAAACGCAGGCACGGGACGTCCAAATCGGACAGCCGGCACTGATCGACACACACAATGGAACCGTTGCCGGAAACGTTTCGCGCGTGGACCCAGCAGTCCAGAATGGCACGGTCACCGTTGATGTGAAGCTTGCCGGAGAGCTTCCCAAGGGTGCTCGGCCCGACTTGAGTGTCGACGGAACCATTGACCTGGAACGTCTCACCGACGTTCTGTATGTGGGGCGACCGGCGTTCGGCCAGGAAAGCAGCACCATTGGCCTGTTCAAGCTGGACCCCGACGGAAAAGGCGCCGTACGCGTGCCAGTAAGAGTCGGTCGCGCTTCCGTGAACTCGATCCAGGTGATAGAAGGACTGCATGAAGGCGACACCGTGATTTTGTCCGACATGTCGCGATCCGATAACACCGACCGAATACGGCTCAATTAAAAAGAAAAAGAATGAGGCAAACACTATGACTGAAACAGGACCGGCGCTGATCCAGATTGAAGATATGACGAAGGTCTTCTACACCGATGAAGTTGAAACGCACGCGCTCTCCGGGGTTCATTTGTCGATTCGCAAGGGAGAATACGTCGCCATGTCAGGACCTTCGGGCTGCGGCAAGTCCACCCTGCTCTCGATCATAGGCTTGCTGGACACTCCCACCGGCGGGCGCTATCGGCTGAATGACCAACCGGTAGAGAACCTCGATTTTGCCCAGCGGTCCCGCATCCGCAATCAGGAAATCGGATTCATTTTTCAAAGTTTCAATCTGATCGGCGATCTCACGGTCTACGAGAACGTCGAGTTGCCGCTGACCTATCGCCAGCGGATGCCGACAGCGGATCGCAAGCAGCGCGTGATGGAGTCGCTCGAGCGCGTCGGCATGGCGCATCGTGTGCGTCACTATCCATCTCAGCTCTCCGGCGGTCAGCAACAACGCGTTGCCGTGGCGCGCGCTCTGGCCGGCCATCCTTCCATTCTGCTGGCGGATGAACCTACGGGAAACCTTGACTCGAGGAACGGCGAAGCCGTGATGGAGTTGCTGCAGAACCTGCACGGCGAGGGCGCGACCATCTGCATGGTTACGCACGATCCGCGCTTCGCAAAGCACGCCCAACGCGAAGTCCATTTGTTAGAGCTTAAGAAACTTATGGCGGACGTGCATGCATGAGCGGCCTGCTCCAGGATCTTCGCTATGCACTGCGGCAGCTTCGCAAGAGCCCGGGCTTTGCTGCTGTCACGGTGATCACCCTGGCGTTGGGAATCGGGGCGAGCACCGCGATGTTTTCCCTGGTGGACCGCATCCTCTTCCGCAGCCTGCCTTACCCGCAGGACGATGAACTGGTCTCCGTCGGCGTGGTCGCGCCGATCATTGACGGCGAATTTCTTTTTGCCTCGAATTATCTAAATTGGAGAGATCATCAGACCCCGTTTGCCGGTTTCACCTCGTCCACCGGAGTCAGCGATTGTGACCTCACCGACGACCATCCCGAGCGTACCACTTGCGCCTCAGTTTCTTCGACGTTCCTGCCCACGTTCGGCATCCAGCCGCTGCTGGGCCGGAACTTCACTCGTGAAGAAGACCAGCCGGGAGCACCGACCGTGGCCCTGCTGGCTTACGGGCTTTGGCAGGACCGCTTCGGAGGAGACCGCAACGTAGTGGGCCGCACGATTTCACTGGAAGACCAACCGGCGCAAATCCTCGGCGTGCTGCCGCGTGATTTTGAATTCCCGACCCTGGCGCACACCGGCCTGCTGGTGCCGGAGGCACTCGATGAATCCATTCTGCAGCGGCACGAGATGGGCACGGTAGTCCGGGTATTCGGGCGAATGAAGCCAGGCATGGGAATCGAACAGGCCAAGGCGGAGCTTGCGCCTCTGTTTCACAGCTTCGTCGAGTCCGCGCCGCCTCCCTTCCGAAAAGTCCTGCAACTACAAGTGCGCCCCATAAGAGACCTGCAAGTTCATGACTCTCGCCGCGCCGCCTGGTTGTTGCTGGCGTCGGCCTTGGCAGTCCTACTAATCGCCTGCGCGAATGCGGCAAACCTGGCACTGGCCCGAAGCACGGGCCGGCGGAAGGAATTGGCCGTCCGCTCGGCCCTGGGAGCGGCGCGCGCCCGCCTGTTCCAGCAGAGGCTGACGGAAAGCATCGTGCTAGCTTTGATGGGCGGCGCGCTAGGCACGGGACTTGCTTACTTCATTGTTAAGGTCTTTGCCGCGCTTGCTCCTGCCGGAATTCCACGCTTAGCACAAGCAAATGTAGACGGGCGGGTATTGCTGTTCGTGATCGCCGCTTCACTAGCTTCCGGAATTTTCTTCGGTGCCGTACCCGCGTTGGAGAAACCGGCGGCCCAGATGCTGGCAGCGAAGTCCGCCGCGGGAGTGCGGCAAAGCGGCCTGCGGCAGGCGCTGCTTGCCACGCAGGTTCTGATGGCTGTGATATTGCTGGCCGGCGCCCTGCTGTTCGGGCGCAGCCTGATCAACCTG
>JBEKOS010000164.1:0-12947 GCA_049521535.1 Terriglobales bacterium
TCAGTGTGCCGGCATCCGCTGACCGCTGATTGCAGAGAGCTGGCTGCATTCCGTGAACCAATCCCGTTCCCTCCTCGTATCTGAATACGTCGATCTGTGGATTAAGCGTGATTGATGCTTACCCATTTCGGCGTGAATCGTCTATTACCAGCGAGGAGGATCCAACCATGAACCGGCGTTCGGCTAACGCAATCTTCGCATCTGCCCTTGTCCTCATTCTTGCACTGTCGTTCACTGCGCCATTGGCATGTGCACAACCATCGGACGACTTGCGGGAGGAGTTTCACCAGAGCTATCCGCTCTCTCCAACCGGTCGCGTGGAAGTCGAAAACATCAATGGCGATGTCACCATATCACCGGGAGACGGGAATGAAGTCAGGGTAGATGCGGTCAAGCGCGCCCGGGACTCCCGCAGACTTAGCGAATGCAGAATTGTAGTGGGCGCGCACTCCGACTGGGTTCGCATCGAAACAAAGTACCCCGAGCATTACGGGCTCAGCTACAACAATCCCGCGAGCGTCGAATACACCATCAGGATCCCGCGAACCGCACATGTGAGCAAGGCCAACCTAGTGAACGGCAGCCTGGTGATTACGGGCATCGCCGGGGGCGTTCATGGTTCTGCTGTAAATGGCAGCGTTAAGGCAACCGACGTTAACGCGCCACTGGATCTCTCCTCAGTGAATAGCTCTGTGGACGCCGAAGTGGGCGCCGTTGAAAACGACATTCGCCTGCATTCCGTCAATGGCCTTGTGCGGCTGATGCTTCCCTCCGATGCCCAGGCGGAGATTTTTGCCAGCACTGTGAATGGCAGCATCCATAATGATTTTGGTTTGGCAGTCGATAAAGGCCGATATGTGGGCAGCAAGATGAAGGCGCGCCTGGGGGGAGGCATTGTGCGCGTCGAACTTAACACCGTGAATGGCGCTATCGAGCTGCGCCATGCGAACGATGGCAAGCCGCTCACCAAAGCAACGGAGGAACCGGAGCCGAGCGGAGAGCCCCTCTGACTTGAGGTAATTTGAACTTGGCTGCACTCGCGGCCCACAAGTTCCGCCGCGGACCGGACAACTTCAGGACCTTGCCCCAGGCCCCGCAGTCAGTCCGGCTCTGCGGCGGAGGCACGTTGAACCACTCCTCAGTAACCCGCCGACAGCCCAGAGCGTGATGCGGTTATGCTTTGCGTCACCAAACGATGTGATTCGGAGCACTGCATTCGGTTTTGAACAAATCGTATGGTTGAGCGTTTGGAGGTGGTACCCATGCCAACCCCTTGGGCGCATCGCTATGCGTTCCGCACTCGCACCATAACCAGTTCCACCATTCGGGAACTGCTCAAACTCACGGAAAAACCTGAAGTGATTTCGTTTGCAGGGGGTCTGCCGGCGCCCGAGGTTTTCCCCATCGCCCGCATTCGGGAATGCTGTGCGCGGGTGCTTCAGGAAAGCGGCCCGGCGGCGCTGCAATATTCCGCTACCGAAGGCTACAAACCCTTGCGGGAGTGGATTGCGGCCAATCTCCAGCGTTACGGCATTTTGGCGGGGCCAGAGAACGTGCTGATTACGTCGGGGTCCCAGCAGGCTCTCGACCTGATCGCCAAGCTGCTCATCAACCGCGGCGACCGCGTGTTGGTGGAAGCCCCAACGTATCTCGGGGCGTTGCAGGCGTTCAATGTCTTCGGGGCCGAGTATGTCACCGTGCCGATCGACGATGAGGGATTGTGCGTAGACCAACTTGAGGGCGCACTGCGCTCCAGCCCCAAGTTCATGTACATCCTGCCCAATTTCCAGAATCCCGGCGGCGTGACCTTGTCACTGCAGCGCCGCGAAAAACTGGTCCAACTGGCGGATAGGTATGGTGTCCCCCTCATCGAAGACGATCCTTACGGCCAGCTCCGTTACGAAGGAGAACACCTGCCGCCGCTGGTGCTGCTGGACCGTGAGAACAACCGCCGCGACAACGGGTACACCCTCGGGAACGTCATTTATCTGAGCACGTTCTCAAAGACGCTTGCTCCCGGCCTTCGCTTAGGCTGGATGGTGGCGCCGGAGGAAGTGATTGCCAAGCTGGTGCAAATCAAACAAGGCGCGGATCTGCACACCAGCACCTTCAATCAGGTGGTCGCTTACGAGGTTGTCCGTGACGGCTTTTTCGACCAGCATGTTCGGCTTATTCGAAACGTTTACCGCGAGCGCCGGGATGCCATGCTGGCTGCGCTGCAGGAACTCTTTCCAGCGGAGGTCACCTGGACACACCCGCATGGTGGGCTGTTTTTGTGGATTACTTTGCCCGAAGGAATGAACTGCCGGGACCTGTTTCAGGACGCGATTGCAGAAGATGTTGCCTTTGTGCCAGGAGACTGTTTCTATGCCGTCGGTGAAGCGATCGGACTGCGCCAACTGCGCCTCAACTTCTCGTATGTGAAGCCGGAGAGAATTACCGAAGGGATCCGTCGGCTGTCGCGTGCAGTGAAAAAGCAGATGGACAAGCAGGGAATTGCTGCAAAGCCGAAGGCCATGGCAGCCAGCAGGTAGAATTTATTTTGCGCGCCGGTTTGGATAGCGTCCTGGATCTGAGTTGTTGGGATATACGCCCACAGGGCGTTCGGAGCCCAGCTAAGAACAGAGCCTAAGTCAGGTCCAATGGCTATCGACTACCAGCTATTGGTCTTAATACACTTCGTAGGATCTTGCCGGCGATTTGAAGTCCGGCTTCTGAGCAATCAGCAGAAGCGCGCCAATCCGCTTGAATTCCCGTAGTTCTGTGGCATTTGCAAACCACCTTCCGCTGTATTCCTCTGGCGTGGGCGACAGGTCGGGAATCCGCTGTGCTTCGACGTTTTCAAAGGTGTGCGCCTGCAACAGTTGTATGTAGTCCTGTTCGGATCGCGCGTGCACCGGAACCTTCAGTTCGTCCACCCAGCGCAACGAATAGGGATTGTCACGATAGAGATTGATGAGGATAAAGAGCCGCGCGCGCGGAGCCATCACGCGGAACAGTTCAGCGAGCACGCGGTCCTGGTCGGGATAGTAGTAGAACGACTCGATGGAGAGGACTTTGTCAAAAAAGTTCTCTTCCCATGGAATGTTTCCTGCCGAGCCCCAGACGTACATGACATTTTCAAATTCCAGCGACTGGGAGCGGGCCCGCCGGACCATTTCATCCGAGATGTCCAGTCCCACTACTTGGCCGAAGCCTGCCGGTCCTTCTCCAACCAGGCGTGCGAGCAGGCGAGTTGCCCAACCGGTTCCGCAGCCCAAGTCGAGCACGCGCTCGCCGGGCTTCAGATCCATCAGGCGAAGCGATTGCTCTGTTATGGATAAGTGGTGGTGCTCCATCTCTTCGCCGCGGCCGGCCTCGGCCCACTGGTTAAATTCGTTCTTGAGTCGTTCATCCGACTGCTTGTGCATACTGCCTATGCTACAGTTGGCATCGGTCATGATTCAAACTGGCAAAGACGAGCAGACCTCCCGTGCGGAAACGCGTGATGCAATCTCTGAAGGGCGGGAGCCGCCTGCGGGGGATTTCTACTGCCCGCGTTGCGGTCATGAGGTTGAAGATCCTTTGACCTGCGGTGATTGTTTGGCCCTCATTTGCCGCGTCTGCGGCACACCGTTGGAGTCGGCCGACGACCTGGGAATTGGATAGCGAACTTCGGGCAGCATTGGAGCCTGTTGCCTTACTCATTTAGAATTCTTGAAGTAAGCAATCCATGAAGAGCTTTCTTTTGCCACGAATTCAGACGGATAGCTATAAGCCATCCGCAAAGTCAAGCTTTCGTTACAGTTTGGGCTGCCCGGAAGCATCGGCAGGCAAGACTCAGGAGCATATTCAATGAAGCTGGCAGTGATCGGCGCGGGAATGATGGGTTCAGCGGCAGCCTACGATATGGCGCGCGCGCCCGGTGTGGCAGAAGTGACCCTTATCGATTCAGACGGCAAACGTGCGTCTGACGTTGCGCGGCACATGAACCGCCTCAGCTACACAAAGAAGATTCACCCTCACAAAGCAGATGCCGCCCAGCCGAAGTCTCTAATCCGAATTCTCGGGAGGCACGATGCTGCGCTTTCCTGTGTCCCTTATTTCTACAACTTTGGATTGGCCAAGGCGGCGATCGAAGCGGGATGCCATTTTGCCGACTGCGGTGGGAACAACACCATAGTTCGCCAGGAACTTGCCCTGGGGAAGAAAGCGGAGAAGGAAGAGGTGGCGATTGCTCCCGATTGCGGGCTTTCACCTGGCATGGCCTCCATTCTTGCGGGCGAATTAATGAGCCGCATTGGCGGCCGGGCGGATGCGCTGAAAATTTATGTCGGAGGATTGCCACTAAAACCGCAGCCGCCATTCCTCTATCAATTGGTGTTTTCCCCCGAGGGCCTGATCAACGAATATGTCGAGCCCTGCCGCATTTTGCGTGGCGGCAAGATTGTTCAAGTTGAGCCACTCACCGAATTGGAGACGTTTCATTTGGCTGGCTTTCCTCCATTAGACGCTTTTCATACTTCGGGCGGCACCTCTACGCTCCCCGATTCCTACAAAGGCAAGGTGGGTGAGTGCTTTGAGAAGACACTCCGCTACCAGGGGCACTTCCCGTTGATCCGGGGCTTATTTGATTTGGGCTTGTTCTCGAGTTCCGAAGTCAAGCTGGGCAAAGCCAAAATGGTTCCGCGCCAGCTAATTTCGAGGCAGTTTGTCGAAAGGATGAGCGGAAACAACGCCGACCTCGTTATTCTGAAGGTTGAAGCTCATAAAATGGGCAGGGTGGCTGCCTTTACTATTGTGGACCAGTATGACAAGTCCACCAGAATGACGGCAATGATGCGCACGACGGCATGGCCGGCATCCATCGTCGTTCAAATGCTGGCCGGTGGCATGATTTCCAAGCGCGGCGCCATTCACCAGGAGACCGATGTCCCCTTCGAGCCGTTTTGGGAAGCGATGGCGGCACGAGGAGTTTCGATGAAATTCAGCGAGGGCGCGGCAAACCAGAACGACTTTGCCAGCGAATCCGCTGGAGCTTGATTTGCGCTTTCTTGATCAGTCCCAACCATTTGAGTTCACGCCCTGATGCATTTTTCGGGCGGCTCGGCTTATGAGTGCAATTGCCGATTCCTTGTCGATGCGGCGCAGGACGCTGATATTCCTTGGCTGTGTGGTGAGTGTACTCATTATCGGTTGGGCGGATCGATTGACGGCGCCGGAAATTGGCTTTGAGGTACTGTATCTCCTCCCTATCATGGTCAGTGGCTGGTATGTTGGTCGCTTTCCCACCATTACTCTGTGCATTTTGAGCGCTCTTGCCCGGTTTGGCGCCGATTTCTACTGGCTCAGCCACTTCTCCAATCCCCTCATCCTGCTGTGGAATGCCGGTGTCCCGCTGGCGTTTTACCTGGTATCTTCGATGCTGTTGGTCAGCTTGAAGCAGGCTCTTGAACGGGAGAGGTCGTTGCTTCGGCATGCGGACCGCCTGGCTACGATAGGACAACTCGCCACCGGCTTGGCCCACGAAATCAATGAACCGTTGGCCAATATTCTGGGCTTTGCCCAACTGGCACAGAAGGCAGCGTCGCTTCCTAAGCAGGTTGCCGGCGATCTTGGCAAGATAGTCAAGAACTGCCTTCACGCGCGTGAAATCATCACTGGTTTGCTGACGTTTGCGCGACAGGTGCCGCCTGCCAAAACGCGCATAAGTCTTAACCAGGTGATTACTGACGGCTTATATCTGGTTGATTCCCGTTGCGCTCGCGCAGGGATTCGGATCGTGCTTCAGCTCTCTACAGACCTTCCTGAAATCTATGCGGATAGCTCGCAGTTGCACCAGGTGCTCGTAAATCTTGTGGTAAATGCGGTACAGGCGATGCCCGATGGGGGCACGCTCACCATCGAAACCAGTGTAGCGGAACATGCGGTTCTGCTGATTGTTCGCGACACCGGCGCGGGAATGTCCGAGGCGGTTAAGAAAAACGTGTTTACACCGTTCTTTACTACCAAGGATGTAGGCCAGGGGACCGGACTGGGATTGGCGGTGGCGCACGGAATTGTGTCAGCGCACGGTGGCGCGATCCGTTTGGAAAGCGGAACGGGCCGGGGCACCTCCTTTGAAATTCGCTTGCCGATTGGGGTCACTGCCCATCTGGCTTCGGCGCTGGGCCGGGATGTAGAAGCCGTGGCGGTAGGTCACACACTGACGCCACGAACGGATCTTGTCCACGATCGGACAAAGGAAGTTGGCGCATGACTTTCAGCAGGGAAGAGCAGATTCTCGTCGTCGATGATGCCCCGGACACACTGGAAGTGCTGCAGAGAAATCTTCAGGCTGAGGGTTACCGTGTGTTTACGGCTCCCGATGTAGATGTCGCCCTCCGTACTCTTCAACAAAACGAATTTGATCTTGTGATCACAGACTACAAGATGCCCAGGATCACAGGCTTTGACCTGGTGAGACATGTGCACGAGAACTTCAAGAATACTGAAGTAATGATGATCACCGGTTTCGCTTCCATTGGCGGGGCCGTGGGCGCCGTAAAGGCAGGCGCCGCGGATTACCTGGCCAAGCCTTTCACCGATGAGGAACTAATTACCGCCGTAAGGGGAGTGCTCGAGCGTTTGCGCCTGCGAAGGTCGGCGCACCAGGTAGCGAATATTGTCCCTCCCGTACCCGGCATGATCGGCGATTCCGCAGCCATGAAGAAGGTGTTTGCGGCGATTGCCAAGGCAGCACCCACTTCGGCCACCGTACTTATCACCGGTGAGAGCGGAACTGGCAAGGAATTAGTGGCGCGAGCCATTCACTATGGGAGCCCCCGCGCTATCGCGCCGTTTATTCCGGTGAACTGCTCAGCGATTCCTGAAAGCCTGCTGGAAAGCGAACTCTTCGGTTTTACGAAAGGATCCTTTACCGGTGCGCACGCAACTCGTCCGGGGTTCTTTCAAACGGCCGACGGTGGAACCATATTTCTTGATGAGATCAGTGCCACCACGCTTTCCACCCAGGTGAAATTGCTGCGCGTGCTGCAGGAGCGCGAGATCAGCATGATTGGATCTCACCAGGCGCGCAAAATTGACATCCGGGTCCTGGCCGCTACAAATAAGGACCTGCTCCGCCAGGTCGAAAAGGAATTATTCCGTGAGGACCTGTATTTCCGGCTCAACGTGATTCTTATTGCGCTGCCGCCGCTGCGGGATCGAGCAGATGATATCTTCCAATTGGTCCGTTATTTTGCACGGAGGTTTGCGGACGAGTTAGGGAAGGCCGAACCAGAGTTCTCCGAAAAGGCTTTGCAGGTTCTGCGCAATTATCATTGGCCCGGAAACGTGCGCGAATTGGAAAACGTGGTTCAGCGTCTCGTCGTCATGACCGAGGCTTCGGTGATCGAGGTTGCAGACCTGCCGTCTTTGATGCGGTTCTCAGCGCTGCGGAGCACAGGTTTCGATCGGAGCCTGGCCGATGTGGAAGTGGAATATGTGCGAGGTGTGCTGGCGAGTGTCGACGGAAATCGCACTCGCGCTGCCCAGATACTGGGCATCGACCGAAAGACGCTTCGAGAAAAGTTAAGGTCACAGGAACCTGAAACCGCGTGACCTGACATCCATCGAAAGAACTAAACCGAGGAATTTTTCCCCACTGGCACTTTTGGCTCCGGTAGTTTGATGAGCTTGTGAGTTGGAGGAATCCTCTCCCGAGAAGCGGGAACTCTGTAGCTAATTAATAATCCTTCGAGTTACGAGTCTTGCTCGTTAGACTACTCCGCTTTTACCGGTCTGGCAGCCTGCTTGCTTAAGCCCAATCGGCCATTCGTCGTTCCAACGATGACCGAGTCCTGGTGTGCCATCGGAAGGGACCCTGTGGCCGAGGTCAATAACCGGTGAGGGCTTGCCCCCATCGGTAACGAGCGACCAATACGAGGTGCCCCGAGGTCGTGCTCGGGGCACTTTCGTATTTTGAAAGAGCCGCAGTGAGGTCGTGTGGCAATCCATCCGAGACGGCAACGGGGTTTTACGATGATCGAATTGCTTATGATAGTGGCGATCATCCTGGCGATGTGTGCCATCGCCATTCCTAATGTGCTGCGGGCGCGGATGGCTGCGAATGAATCTTCTGCTGTGGGGGCTCTCCAAACCTACATTTCCGCGGAGAAGACCTATGCCTCAACCTATCCGAGCATTGGATTTGCTACCTCGTTTGCAAGTCTAGGGCCGGCAGGTGGTGATGCTGTCTCCAGTTCTGCTGCCGGGCTGCTTGATAATTTGCTCGGTTGCGGTGCAGCCGCGTGCAAGAAGAGTGGTTACTCTTTCACGCTGACCGCGGGTGCGACTACCTACAACGTAACCGCCAGCCCGCAAGTTCCGGCAAGTACCGGCCTGCGCTATTTCTTTACCGATCAATCCGGAGTGATCCGCTATAACGCAGCCTCGCCCGCGGGAGCCGGTGATAATCCAATCTGACCTGCCTGCGAACAGCAGTTAGCAAAGACCATCAGCCAGCAGGAGTGCTTGAAGCTCCTTATTCTTGTCGATGGCTCGCGCACTGCTGACGGCGCGTCTTGAAAATCGATTTATTGCCATAGTATGTGTAGCTGATGGCTGGTTGCTGACTGCTGAGAGCCGCATTACTGCTAAAATTCTTCTCAAACATGGCTTCGTTCATCCTGTTGCGATTGCTCGCGATTGTATTACTGGTGGCGGCGAACGCTTTCTTCGTTGCTGCCGAGTTTGCCCTGGTCAGCGTTCGGGACACCCGCATTCAACAACTGATTGCTGCGCGGCGCATCGGCGCACGGACGGTCGAGAAACTGCACTCCCACCTCGACCAGTTGCTGGCGGCAGTGCAGTTGGGGGTTACGCTCGCCAGCCTTGCTCTGGGCTGGATCGGCGAGGGGGCTTTGGCTCGCCTGCTGGAACAGGGTTTGCGGGGTGTCCGGTATTCCGGCTTTTACGCCCTTTTGATCAGTATTGCCCTCGCCTTTGTTTTGATCACCTACATGCACACTACGTTGGGTGAACTGGTGCCCAAGTCTGTCGCCTTGCAGCGGGCGGAGCGGGTTGCGCTGGCGGTGGCCGGCCCGATGGACGTATTCATTACCGTGACCCGGCCGTTTCTCTACGTAATGACGCAGACGGCACGCTTTGTTTTGCGGATCTTCGGGGTGCCCCAGATTCGCCAGGGTGGCGTGCATTCCTCTGAAGAGATCAAGCTTATTGTTACCGCGAGCCGCCGTCTGGGCTTGGTGCCGGCTTTTCAGGAGGAATTGATTCACCGTGCGCTGGAAATGGCGGATGTTACGGTACGCGAGATCATGGTTCCTCGTCCCGACATTTTCTCTCTTCCCGCCGATATGCCGCTCGACGAGGCGCTGACCCGCGTGGTGGAAGAACAACATTCACGGGTTCCGGTGTATGACCCGCAGCGGGGCAGGGAATACATCATTGGCCTGCTCTATTCAAAGGATTTGACGCGTTGGATGCGCCTACGTCTGGCGTTGGCCCCTGCCTCGTCGGCGGACCGCCTGTCGCGAATGCAGGTGCGGGAGATCATGCGTGACGTGCTGGTGGTGCCTGAAACTAAGCCGCTGCCGGACCTGCTGCTGGAATTCAAGAGCCGCAAGCGCCATCTGGCGGTGGTGGTGGACGAATTTGGCTCGACCGCCGGTGTGGTCACGGTGGAGGATGTGCTGGAGCAACTGGTCGGCGAAATAGAGGACGAATTCGATGTGACCCGCCAGCCTTTGCCGGTCGGGTCAGCCTCCATGGTGCTCGATGGCTCGGTTCCTCTACGCGATCTGGAGACGCAATACCGTCTGTCCTTGCCGAGGGAAGAAGGCTACGAGACGCTTGCCGGATTCATCCTGGCTCACCTGCAAAAGCTGCCGCACGGCGGGGAATCGTTCGAGTATGATGGCCGGCGCTATACCGTGCTGGAAATGGAGGGCCGCCGGGTAGCAAAGGTGAAGATTGACCTGGCGCAGCAAGCTGCAGACTAGCTCTCAGCCGTCAGTCATAAGCTTTCAGCAGTCAGCATTCAGCCGGACCGGAAGCCTTTGAGAGCTGCTCTGTAACAATGGTCGTAGCGCAGAATTGAGGATGTGATGGACGCGAAGGTTCAAATGCCGGGGCACCGTGAGGCTCCCATCATTTTGGGAGTTCATGCGTCACGAATGGTCGGCTCTCCGAGAAGGGAAAGGAGAGGTACATACGTTCTCGGTCATTGTGGTGGGAATGTGAATGCTGGGATCTTTACATTTGTTTAACGCCTATCGAAAACACAGCCTTGGGGAGACTGGTCTTGCGTTTGTCTGTTTCTTATTATGGCCGACGGTGTATGTTTTCTGGCGCTGGCAGCGCAATCGCAAAACCTTACGGCGTGTTTTGGCTGACTGCTGATTGCTTCGAGCCCTAAATTGCAAATTGCCAATTACAAATTGCAAATCCTCCGTCCCGCACTCTATGCATTGCCTGCCATCTGGATTGCCGTGTCGGTCGTATTCCTGCTCATCCATCTGGTGCCTGGAGATCCTATACAACAGATGTTAGGGGAAAATGCCGCCAGTGCCGATATCGCCGCGGCGCGCCATCAGTACGGGTTGGACGTGAGTTTGGGACGGCAGTATGTGCACTATTGGCATGGCGTGCTCCATGGCCATTTGGGACAGTCGCTTCGTTACCAGCAAGACGTGGAAACACTGATCGCCGCCCGCTATCCGGCCACTTTACAGTTGACGCTGGCGGCGCTTGTGGTTGCGGTAGTCTTGTCCGTCCCTGCGGGAGTACATTCTGCAACGCACCGCAATCAATGGAGTGATCGGGTTCTGAGCTTCGTATCGTTGCTCGGGCTCTCATTCCCCGGATTCGCACTTGGACCGATTTTGATCCTGGTGTTTGCCATCAAACTGGGAATTCTGCCGGTTTCGGGTTCAGGGAGTCTGGCCCATCTGGTACTGCCCGCCATCACCATGGGGAGCGCGCTGGCGGCGATCCTGACACGCATGGTGCGCACGTCCATGCTGGAAGAACTCGGGCAGGATTACATCCGCACCGCCCGCGCCAAAGGGCTGAGCGAGCGTGCCGTGGTCTACAATCACGCGTTCCGCAATGCCATGATTCCTGTGCTTACGGTGCTTGGGCTCCAGTTCGGGGCGTTGCTGGCGGGTGCCATCGTGACCGAGACGATTTTTTCCTGGCCGGGGATTGGACGCCTGACCATTCAGGCAATCGGTAGCCGGGATTACTACCTGGTGCAGGGCTGCATTTTGGCAATCGGGCTCACCTACATTGCCGCTAATCTTCTGACTGACTTGCTGTATTCGGTGGTAAACCCGAGGATTCGAAATTGAGGACGAGGCAAAAAGGTGTAGCGCTGGATTCCGGCGATGTAACCCTTGTCGCCAGACGGGCCGTCAATACTGCGATTACGCATTCGCGGGTTGTCCACAATCCCTTGGCCGCCGCGGGCCTAATTCTGATCGCGATCTTTGTCACTCTCGCGCTCTTTGCCCCGTGGATTGCTCCGCAGGACCCGGCGCACATTGAGCTTGCGACGCGACTCGCAGGGCCGTCTGCCCGCCACTGGCTGGGCACCGACGAACTTGGCCGTGACATTCTCTCTCGCGTCATCTACGGTTCGAGAATCTCGATGCTGGTGGGCACCAGCGTGGTCGCTCTATCGTTAATGCTGGGGCTGGTTGTTGGATCCTTGGCCGGGTACTACGGCGGGCGCGTGGACCGCCTCGTCAATGTGGTGGTGATGAATGCTTTCCTGACCTTCCCTGGCATACTTCTGGCGATTGCTTTTGTGGCATTTCTCGGGCCGGGGATATTTAATCTGATTCTTGCGCTCTCTATCGGTGGATGGGTCGGCTATGCGCGCCTGGTGCGGGCTCAGGTGCTGGCCGTGCGCGAAAGAGAATTCGTGGAAGCGGCGCGCGCGCTGGGCGCAGGCGACGGACGCGTTATGGTCCGCCACATATTGCCTAACATTATTCAGCCGGTGATCGTGCAGGCTGCGATTGGCATGGCCGGCGCCGTACTTGCCGAAGCCACCATGAGCTTTCTTGGCTTGGGGGTGCCTCCTCCCGCCGCCAGCTGGGGATCCATGCTTAACGATGGCCGCTCGCACCTGTTCGACGCCCCGCATCTGGTACTGTTTCCCGCACTAGCGATAATGCTTGCCGTCCTGGCCTTCAACTTCGTCGGCGATGCCATGCGCGATTATCTCGATCCGCGAACCCGCATCGAAGCCGGAATTTAACCGCGGATTTAGACGGATTCTAAGAGGTTTTCGCGGACAGGAACAAAAATAGTTTCAGTTTCCGGGTCACGTCCTGTTCCGATCTGCGGCGAAGCGGTTTGATTCTCTTTAGATCAGTGGTTAATCCTGCTGCAGAATCCAGCCGGCAATCCTGTCGAGCGCAACCGGGGACATGGTCTCTTCGATCTCGGCGTATTCGCCGGGCGCACCAGTTTTGGCCGTCTGAAACAGATGGTTCAGGCCCGCAAGTTCGACGATTTCAAAGTGCTTGTTCCCACCTTCTTCCAGGGCCTTTCGAATTGCCGGCAGGTTCTGCTGAGCGGAAACTTGCGTGTCCTTGCTGCCATTGAGCGCGAGCACCGGGCAAGTCACTTTGCGCAGCGAAGTTGCCGGGTCGTAGGTGAGAAAGAAGCGGAACCAGGGCGAGCTGATTGTCTTAATCTCGCCGCTTAACTGAGCTTCCGAAGCATCTCCGGTTAGCTTCGTGCGGAGCTCCTTTTCCAGAACCGCGTTGTCCTTCTCTTTCACAATCAGCGCGAGCACCTCGCGTTCCTTGGCAGCGGACTTCTCCGCATCGGCGTGACTCATGCCGGTGGCTTCGCTGATTCGCAACACTTGTTCCACCAGCAGTTCACTTCCCGGCACTCCTGGTCCGGCCAGCATTACGATGAACGCCACGTCATGGTTGCGTGCCGCAACCATA
>JBEKOS010000165.1:0-8469 GCA_049521535.1 Terriglobales bacterium
GTCCACGTGGAGCACACGCTGGCCCGCATGGGCGCGGAGCGACTGTGGGAACTGGTAAAGTCCGAGCCCTACGTGGCCGCGCTGGGCGCGATGACCGGCAACCAGGCGGTGCAGCAGGTGAGCGCCGGACTGAAGGCGATCTACGTCAGCGGCTGGCAGGTGGCTGCGGATAATAATGTTGCGGGAGAAGTGTATCCCGACCAGAGCCTGTATCCGGCAAACAGCATGCCCGAGATGGTGCGGCGCATCAACAAAGCCCTGCTGCGTGCCGACCAGATCCATCACTCCGAAGGACGCAATGGCACGCGCTGGATTGTGCCGCTGGTCGCCGATGCCGAGGCCGGCTTTGGCGGCGTGCTTAACGCCTTTGAGTTGACCAAGGCACTGATTGAGGCGGGAGCGGCGGCGGTCCACTTCGAGGACCAGCTTTCCTCGGCCAAGAAGTGCGGTCACATGGGCGGTAAGGTCCTTGTGCCCACCATGGAAGCCATCCAGAAGCTGGTGGCGGCGCGCCTGGCGGCGGACGTGCTGGGCGTGCCTACGGTGATTGTGGCGCGCACGGACGCGGACAGCGCCAAGCTCATGACCAGCGACATTGATCCGCGCGATCACGATTTTATTCAGCGCGGCGCGCGCACCTATGAAGGCTTCTTCCGCTATCGCGGCGGCGTGGACGCGGCGATCCACCGCTCGCTGTCGTATGCGCCCTACGCCGACCTGTTGTGGTGGGAGACGTCCGAGCCGAACCTGAATGACGCACAACGGTTTGCCGAGGCCGTGCACGCGCGTTTTCCCGGCAAGATCCTGGCCTATAACTGCTCGCCGTCATTTAACTGGCGCAAGAAGCTGGATGAGAAGACCATCGCGCGTTTCCTGCCGGCGCTGGGCGAAATGGGATACAAGTTCCAGTTCATTACCCTCGCGGGATTCCACTCGCTGAACCTGGCCATGTACGAACTGGCGCGCGGCTTCAAGGACAACGGCATGACCGCGTATTGCCGCCTGCAGGAGAAAGAGTTCAGCCGTGAACGCCAGTACGACTACGAAGCGGTGAAGCACCAGCGCTTCGTCGGCACCGGATACTTCGACGAGTTGCAGATGCTCATCACCGGCGGACTGGCGGCAACTACGGCGCTCACGGGCTCCACGGAAGACGCGCAGTTCCTCGAGGGCTCGGCGGCCCCGGACGAGAACGTGGCCACGTCTTTGTTGGGCTTTGCTCCGCCATCCGGTGAACACGCGCCCGCACCCGAGACCGCAGCCAAGAAGGAAGGCGCTGCATAGTACCGCATAACCGTGGATTCAAACGAATCCAGACGGATCGTCGCGGATCCTGAGACGACCGTCTGCGCTCATGATTCAGAAGCGCGGAAATCCGCATGAATCAGCGTTGATCCTCGGTTAGAGTAGCTCCTTACTGAGGCACCCTGAACACGCCTTTGATCACTTCGGGATTGCGGACGCAGATTTGGATGTGCGTCTTTTCGCGAAAGCCGGAATTTTCGTAGATTGGCTTGCCTTCGATAAACACGCCGCGCACGGTGTCGAATCCGGGCTGCCCGGTTTCACGACGGACGTTGTGGAGGTGATTGATTACGGCGCAATCGAGGCGTCGAAGGAGGAGGTCGATTCCCCCGAAGTTCTTCGGGAGAGCCTTGCCAGAGGCATCCAGGCGTTTCCTGAAATCTGAATATGCTGCTCTTACCGCGGAGGTCCCGTTGGATGAAATGAGGTCAAGGCAATACCCCAGTTCGATTACGGCGCCTACGACAAACGGATTTTGGATTGACTCGGTGGTGCCGCTCCTGGGCTGCTGCAGTTCACGCGCCCAATCCAGCGCCCGCAGGGGATTTGCCTCCCAAAAGTAAATGCCTGAGCCTAGCCAGTCGTAATCATTGTCACTGGGGACGAAAGAAGCACCATTAAGAAGACGCTCGCCTACGGCTTCATCGCAGCCGTGGTAGCCAAGAATGAAAGACGAAGATAATCTATGCACTGAAAGGAAACACACTTACCGATAGGGTTCGGCCAATTCGCCTGAAGGCGTGAGTACGCCTTCCTCGATCAACAATGCACGAGAAACCTCTGGAGTGAAAGGCCGTTCTGCATTAAATCGCTCGATAGCTTCGAGAAATTCTCTAAGTTCGCGATCGCTCATTTGGCCAATCTCCCTATCGCTGAAGACAGTATAAATCACCAAAAAAGGCTTTGAGGATAGAATAGGCGTTACTTATCCTACTGGAGACAACATGCCTAGAAGACGTTGGACTGTTCTCTTACTCTGCATAATGCTGGCGGCGCCATTGGCGCTGTCGACGTTTGCCCAGGATGCCGCATCGAGCACGCCGATCGATACAAAAGGCCTGTATCAGGTCAACGTGATTCCGCGAACGGTTACATCGGTGAACTATCGCGATCACTCCGGCTCTACTAAGGTGAACTTCCAAGGCACCGACCTGATGTTGCAGGCCAAGGGTACGGCCAAAGTGGAAAGCAAGGCTGGCCGGCTCGCCATCGGCGTCGACCTTGAAGGTCTCACTCCGGCTACGAACTTCGGCCCGCAGTACCTGACTTATGTGCTCTGGGCTATCACGCCGGACGGGCGTCCCAACAATCTGGGCGAGATTTTGCTCACCTCAGATGGCAAAGCCTCCACCAAAGTGACCACCGACCTGCAGGCGTTCGGGCTGATCGTCACCGCCGAACCGTATTTTGCGGTGGTCCGGCCCACCAACCTGGTAATTGTGGAAAACGTGGTGCGTGCCGACACCAAGGGATGGCAGACGCCCATTGCCGCCAAGTTCGAAGTCCTGGACAAGGGCGAATACACAATTGACATTCCGGCCGGTCAGCTTCCGGCGACTGCCGAGCTTGGCAGCAAGGTCCCGCTGGATCTGCTCGAAGCCCGCAATGCCGTGGCGATCGCGCGCGCGGCGGGCGCGCAAAAGTATGCTCCCGAAGCCTTTGCCAAGGCGGTGGACTTCCTGGCCCGCGGCGAAGATTACCTGCAGCGCAAGCAGGGTGCGGGTCCCATTGGCACGGTGGCACGCGGTGCGACGGAATCGGCGGAAGACGCTCGCTTGCTGACGATTCAAAAGAAGAAGCAGGAGCAGATCGCCGCCGCCCAGGCGGCCGCGGATGCACGTGCCGCCCAGGCGAAGGCTGAGGCCGCGGCGTCCGCCGCGCGCGCACAGGCGGCGCAGCAGGCGGAATTGCAGTCTCAGGAGGCGCGTGCCAATGCCGAAGCCGCACGAGCCGCAGCCCTGGAGCAGCAACTGAAAGCGCAGGCCGAAGCGCAAAAAGCCCAACAGGCGGAGCAACAGGCCAGGCAGGCGGCACTGCAGGCCGAGCAGGCCAAAGAGGCAATGCGGTCACGCCTTCTGGCGCAGCTCAATGCGGTGCTGCAGACGCAGGATTCGCCACGCGGGCTGATCGTCCACATGTCGGATGTGTTGTTTGCTTCCGGCCAGGCCACGCTCAAGGAGCCTACCCGCGAAGCGCTGGCGAGACTTTCGGGAATCATTTCAGCCTATCCCGGCTTGCGATTGGCGATCGAGGGACATACAGACAACGTCGGCGGCGCCGAATTCAACATGACACTATCGCAGAAGCGCGCTTCGAATGTGCGCGATTTCTTGCTTTCGCAAGGCCTGCCGCCAGCGAATGTGACCGCGCAGGGATTTGGCATGGCAGATCCGGTGGCCACTAACGACACTGCGGCCGGGCGGCAGCAGAATCGACGGGTTGACATTGTGGTTTCAGGCGAAGCGATTGGAACACAAATCGGCGCGCCGGCCGGTGGTGCTTCGGCTGCGCCCGCCACACCGGCGCCCGCCGCGCCGCAACCGTGAGGGGAGAGTGGCGGTCAAGCCCAAGTTCTTTCCGGAGCCTGCCGCTTTTCGGGCGTGGTTGCGAAAGAACCACGCCGAGGTCAGTGAGCTGTGGGTAGGTTTCCACAAGCGGAGCACGGGCAGGCCGAGCATGACCTGGCCGGAGTCGGTGGATGCAGCGTTGGGTTTCGGCTGGATCGATGGCGTGCGGAAGAGCGTTGATGCTCAAAGCTACACCATCCGATTTGCGCCGCGTAAGGCGGGCAGCAACTGGAGCCTGATCAACATCCGGCGGTTTAAGGAGCTGAAGCGGCTGGGTTTGGTGGAAGCACCCGGACTTCGGGCCTTCAAGCAGGGCGACCGCGGGAAATCCGCCGCTTACTCTTACGAACAGCGTAAGGAAGCCCGGCTCAGCGCAGATTTTGACCGGCAATTTCGCAACAACAACATTGCTTTCGCTTTCTTTCAATCGCAGCCACCCTGGTACCGGAGAACGTGCATCTGGTGGATTGTCAGCGCGAAAAGAGAAGAAACACGCAGGAGGCGGCTCGAATTGCTGATTGAAAAGTCAGAGCGTCGCGAACCTCTGCCGGCGCTGGATCGAACGAAGCGGAACAAGTGAATCCTATGAACCTATCTCGTCCCACGCCCCTCCTGAAGGCCCTTGTGTGCGTCGCATTGCTGACGACTATCGGCGTCGCCGAGCTGGCAGCGGGCCATAAGCCCGCTCCCGCTTTCACCGCTACGACATTAGCCGGCGAAAAGTTCAGCAATGAGTCTCTTAAGGGCAAAGTTGTGCTGGTGCAGTTTTGGGCTACCTGGTGCGGATACTGCCGCCGAGAACAGCCGATCGTGGACAATATCGAGCGTGAATTTGCCGGCCAGGGCCTGGTCGTCCTGGCAGTGAATGTGGGTGAATCGCGCAAGGAGGTCGAGAGCTACCTGGAACAGAAACCGCGTGCGTGCCGCGTCGTCCTCAAGGAGGATACGAACCTTGCCGCCTCATTTCGGGGGAGCGTCTTTCCCCGGTACGTTTTGATTGACCGCCAGGGCAATATCGCCGGCACACAGAATGGCGCCGGCGGAGAGCAATCACTTCGGCAACTGCTGGCGCGGGCAGGGTTGGGGACGGCGTCTGACGAATAGAGCGATTCCTTGATCTTCGCAGGTAAAACAAGTCATGCCAAAATTACTGATCCTTCTGCTGGCGCTTTCCAGCGTATCCGCAATTGCCCAGGCTGGCGCGGCGTCAACCAAGAAAGAAGTGGACAACGTTTATCCCGAAGCGCACGCGCTCTACGTGGATTTACACGAGAATCCGGAGCTTTCCGGACACGAAATCCGGACGGCGGCCAAACTGGCCAGCGGGCTCCGCAGCCTCGGCTATGAGGTTACGGAGCACATTGGCGGCACGGGAATTGTGGCCATCCTTAAGAACGGGGACGGGCCGGTGGTCATGCTGCGTACGGAACTGGACGCGCTTCCGGTCGAGGAAAAAACCGGCCTTCCCTATGCCAGTAAAGTCCATGCTCAAAACGATTCGGGCGAGGACGTGCCGGTCATGCACGCCTGCGGACACGACCTGCACATGGCCGCGCTCATGGGGACGGCAGCGGTTATGGCGGGCAGCAAGGAGACCTGGCGCGGGACGTTGATCCTGATCGGCCAGCCGGCGGAAGAGACGGTCGCCGGCGCCAAAGGGATGATTGACGACGGTTTGCTGAAGCGTTTTCCCAAACCTGACGTCGCTGTTGCCCTGCATGTTGGCAACGGCTTGTCCGCAGGCGAAGTCGGCGTGGTTGCGGGATATATGTCCACGAACGCCGACACCCTGCGGATCACGATCTATGGCAAGGGGGGGCATGGCGCTGCCCCGCAGACCACGGTCGATCCGATCGTGATTGCCGCGCGCACCATCCTGGCGCTACAGACCATTGTGTCCAGGGAAGTCAGGCCGGGAGAAACCGCGGTCATAACGGTCGGATTTGTGCACGCGGGCACCAAGGACAACATCATTCCCGACCAGGCAGAGCTGGGCTTGACCGTGCGCAGCTTCAAACCGGAAGTCCGCAAACAGCTTCTTGCCGCCATTGCCCGCATTACCAGGGCGGAGGCTGAGGCGGCGGGAGCACCGCGCGAGCCCCTGATCGAGCACCGGGAATCCACCGACGCAGTCTTCAATGATCCGGAACTGGCGCACCGATTGAAGGGCGTATTGGAATCTGCAATTGGGAAGGACAATGTTGTCAACTCCGAGCCGCACTCCGCCTCTGAGGATTTTTCCTACTACGTCGAGCAGGGCATCCCATCCTTCTACTTCGACCTGGGCGGCGCGGATCCGCAAAAACATGCGCAAGCTGTCGAGACGGGCGTTTCCTTGCCCTCGAATCATTCGTCGCTTTTCGCGCCAGACGTCGATCCGGCGCTGCGCACGGCCATTACTGCCGAGGTGGCAGTGCTGCGAAATTTGCTGCACGGTTCCGCGGCTGATTTGCGTAAATCAATCTCGCCGCAGTCCGGAGTGAAGCAGCCTGCTCGGTAATAGCGACTCCAAAAGCCGATATAGAGCTGCCCGGTGCGTCTGGTGATTGGCGCGTGTCGCGTGCCGCGAAAGCCTGGACCGTTGCTCCCAGGTTCTTTGTCCAAACAACATGATTGTCACGGAGAACGCGTCCACTCTAAAGGTCAGCAGCTCCAGTGTACCTATCGGGCATTCTGCTTATGACTTTAGTCCCGGTGACTGTTGATCTTATCTTGCTTACACCACCAGGAACTTGCAGACTGAGATGCAAGGCACGTTGTGCCTGAACTTTTTCGGAACCGCTATGTCGAATGTCAGTAAGTACGTAAAGAGGGCCGGCGAACTACTGAAGAAAGGCAAAGGCGGCGCTGCGCTGCGTGAATACCTGGAAGCGCTGCGCGAGAATCCCGCCGACGAAACGGCTGCGCAGGCCGCTGCCGATCTTTACCTGACATTCGGCAATGTTCATAAGGCCGCCGAATTGTGGGCCGGCTTGCTGGACCGTCAGTTGGCATCCGGCCAAAATACTGCTGCCGTAGCCAGTTACCGCAAGCTAATGCGGATGACCACTCCTGCCCCGGAAACTAGTTGGACGGTCGCGGCCATGCTGGAGAAAAGCAATCACCGCGAAGCCCTGGAAGCGTATCAGGCGGCAATGGCGGGCTTTCGCGCAGCCGGCCGGACGGCGGAGGCGCTCGGCGTGGTCGAACGCATTCTCGCCCTCGAGCCTTCCATACCAGGGTATTGCCGTTTGGGTGAGCTGGCGGATGAACTCGGCGATCCTCGCAAGGCCGCCGCCGCTTTTCTCAAAGCGGGCGAGCTCCAGTCGCGGGTCGAAGGCCGCACCACCGAGGCCTTGCAGCATTTTGCCCTGGCGCAGGTCCTGGACCCACGCAGCGTGGATGTAGCAGTAGCCTATGCGCGCGCCCTGCTGGAGATGACCGGAGGAAGCTCCGGAGATAAGGCGGTATCGATTCTCCAGCCCTTTGCCAACGGGCCGCACGCGACCACTGAAAGCCGCGCGCTTTTCGGCCGGGCCCTGGTCGAAGCGCGCCGCGCGCGCGACGCCGAACCCTATTTCTGGGAGATGGTGAGGTACGAAAGCGGCCGCGATGAGCCCATGCTGAAGTTTCTTACAGTCATGCTGGGGGCAGAGCAGGTTCCTCTCGCGGTAAGCCTGGCACGCAAATGGGAGCAGTTTCAGCAGCGCAATGGCCGCATCCGCGAACACGCGGGAGTGATGGCCGAATTTGCCGCGCAACAGCCGCCCCGCATTGAATTCCTTGTCTATCTGGCGGAACTGTTCAGTACGTCCGGACGGGAATCGGACTACTCACGAACGCTGCTTCAGCTCTTTGAGTTCTACTTTGAGGCCGGTAACTTTCTAAGGGCGGTGGAGTGCCTTGACCGGGCGGTGGAGGTCGACCCGCATGCGCCGGGTTTTGCCGAGCGTCTGGAAAAACTGCGTGGCAAGGTGGACGAAAAGCGCCGGCACTCCATTGCCGTCCGACTGGGACTGGCGAAAGAAGAACCGGCTACTGCGCCGGAGGCGGCGGCTCCGAAGGAAGCGCAGAAGGAAGAGGATCTTGAGGACCTGGTCCTGCAGGCCGAGATCTTCCTGCAGTATGGGCTGCGTCCTCGCGCGGTCGAACTGCTGGAGCGAATTCGCAGGCTGTTTCCCGGGGAAGAACAGAAGAACGAGAAGCTGCGCGAACTAGCGGCAAACGCGGGCCTGGCCGCAGTTGCGGACATCAAACCGGCGAGTGAAACGAAGGCCGAAGAAGCGCCGATACTTGATGGCGCTGCTGCCGCCGCAGACGGCGGCAATGGTGTCGCAGGCAATGATAGTGCGGTGGTCAATATTACCCGGACAGCCGATATCACCCGCAAGATCTACCGGCAGGGAAATGTGAGGTCGGTGCTGCTTACCGCCGCCAACGAAACCGGCCAGCACTGGAATGTCAGCCGCTGTGCAGTGGTTATGTGCTCTCCCGGGAAGCCGCCGACGGTGGCCATGGAATACTGCTCCCCGGGGATTGCGCCGTCGCACGTACATACCACGGTCAAACTTGTGGAAAGATTACAACCGCTGGTAATGTCGTACGGCGTAGTCGCCAT
>JBEKOS010000166.1:0-8464 GCA_049521535.1 Terriglobales bacterium
GCTCCGATGTATGCGTGGTCCCGGCCGCCGGAGTTGCCGGAGAAGCCATGGTCGCTCTGGTCCTCGCCGGCAGCATACTGGAAAAATGCGGCGGCGACAGCATGGTGGAATTGGAACGCAACTTTCATGGCTATACGGAGCAACTAAGGCAATTCTGAATAGATTGGCAACTTGCAATTTGCGTACACTGCTGCTCAAATTACCACTTACAAATTACAAATTTCCTATTACAAAATGATCTATCCCATTGTTAAGTTCGGCGATCCGGTCCTGGAAAAGCCGACCGAGCCGGTGACAGTTTTCAATGACGAGTTGCAGCGACTGGTCGACGACATGTTTGAGTCCATGTACGAGGCGCACGGCGTCGGATTGGCAGCCAACCAGATTGGCCTCTCCAAGCGCCTTGCCGTCATCGATATCACTTTCAAGGAAGACCCGACGCAAAAAATCGTGCTGGTGAATCCGAAAATCATTCACGTCGAAGGCCGCATGACGCAACCGGAGGGCTGCCTGTCCCTGCCGGATTTCCGCGAGAAGGTCGCCCGCGCCAAGCGGGTCACGGTTCGCGCCCAGGACGCATCTGGAAATTGGTTCGAACAGACCGGAGAAGATTTGCTGGCTCGCGCCATCCTCCACGAAACCGATCACCTCGACGGCAAGCTCTATATAAGCCACATCAGTGCGCTCAAGCGGGACCTGATGAAGCGAAAAATTCGCAAGCTGGTAAAAGAAGGCACCTGGTAGTGAGGATATAACCGCGGATTAAGACGGATTCAAACGGATTTTGGGCTGGCCTTCTGCGGTGCGTGCGATCATCTATCTAAGTCTGTGTTCATCCGCGGTTAACTTGCAGGTCGGTAACGTCAACGCGATTACTAAGCGTGAAACTGCCGGATTTCAGAACCACCTATGGACCTCGTATTTTGCGGCACGCCTCAGTTCGCAGTGCCGGTTCTCTCCCAGCTTCTTCGCGCGGGTGATTTCAGCGTGCGCCTCGTAGTGTGCCAGCCTGACCGCCCTGCCGGCAGGGGACAAAGCCTCGCCGTACCGGCAGTCAAGCAGCTTGCTCTGTCTCACGGCTTGCCCGTTACACAGCCCGAAAAAATCAAAAACAATCTCGAGTTCAGGGCTCAATTGGAAGAAATTCATCCTGCAGCAATAGTTGTGGTCGCCTACGGCCGAATGATCCCCGGTTGGATGCTCGCACTGCCGCTTCTGGGCAACATCAATCTTCACGCCTCGCTGCTGCCGAAGTACCGAGGCGCAGCGCCCATTCAATGGGCCATCGCCAGTGGCGAAACCATTACCGGGGTGACTACGATTCGCCTGGACGCGGGATTGGATACCGGACCGATTCTGGGTGCGAGTGAAGTGGCAATCGATTCTGAGGATACTGCGGCGACACTGGCTCCGCGGCTCGCTGAAGCCGGCTCCGCTCTGACAATTGAAACTCTGCGAGGACTGGCAGCCGGTACGATCTCCCCCCTCGAACAGGATGACCATGCTGCCACGCTCGCGCCGCTGCTCAGGAAAGAGGACGGTTTAATTGACTTCGCCCGCCCGGCAGCGGAGATTTGGAACCGGCTGCGTGGCTTTACGCCCTGGCCGGGTGCTTATACGTCATTTCGAAAGAAAACGCTCAGCCTCTTGCTAGTTCGTCTCGCGCCCGCTATTTCGGAGCCGCTTGCGCCGGGGCAGTTACACGTGCAGGGCCACCGCCTTTACGTGGCCTGCGGCCAAAACACGACGCTCGAAATCCTGGAGCTTCAGCTTGAGGGGAGGAAGCGCACAAGTGCAGAAGGTTTTCTCAATGGATATCAGCCACAACCGGGAGAGCTCTTAATCGGTCCTTGCGGTGCTTCGTGATCATCAACAATTCCTCTTTGCGCCCTCAAGTCTCCTCTCCGTCGAACCGGATTTCGGCTTCTCATTTGCTTGATTCTCTGCGACAATTCGCTTTTGCAGGTCTATATGAAAAAGTCCGCTCTTTTACTCCCTTTCTTGTTTTGGATTTTGTCTATGAGTTCCGCGCAAACCAATCAGTTTCCTGACGCCGCTCAACTGGAGCAGATGTCCGCACGTTTTACGCCAACGCCTTTGCGCGCCGATATCAGCGGGCTTTCCCCTTCCGATCGACAGGCGCTTGCCAAGCTGATTGCCGCCGGCCGCATTCTGGATGACATCTTCATGGACCAGTACTGGAGCGGCGACATCGCGCTTTACCAGCGGTTGCAAGCGGACACCTCGGAACTGGGTCGCGCCCGTCTGCATTACTTCTGGATAAACAAAGGTCCCTGGGACGCGCTCGATAGTGACAAGGCATTTTTGCCCGGAGCGCCGCCGCACAAGTTGCCGGGCGCGAACTTCTATCCCGAAGACATGACCAAGGCGGAATTTGAAAGCTGGGTCGCCACGCTGCCGGAAAAAGAGAAGGAACAGGCAACCGGCTTCTTTACGGTGATTCGGCGCGGCACGGACCGCAAGCTGATGATGGTTCCGTACAGCGAAGCTTATCGCGCCAATTTAACGCGCTCCGGGCAACTCCTGCGCGAAGCTGCGTCGCTGACCGGCAACGCGACCCTCAAGACGTTTCTCAACGCACGCGCCGATGCATTTTCCTCCAACGACTACTACAAGAGCGACCTGGCTTGGATGGACCTTGACGCTCCGCTGGATATCACCATCGGACCCTACGAAACCTACAATGACGAACTCTTCGGCTACAAAGCCGCGTTCGAAGCCTATGTGAATCTTCGTGACGACCAGGAGTCGGCAAAGCTGGTGGTGTTCGCTCATCATTTGCAGGAGATCGAAGACAACCTTCCAGAGGCGCCTGAGTATCGCAATCCCAAGCTGGGCGCAGCCGCTCCCATTCGAGTCGTCAATGAAATCCTCTGCTCGGGTGATGCCGCCCACGGCATCCAGACGGCGGCTTACAACCTGCCAAATGACGATCGCGTGGTGGCGGAAAAGGGCTCGAAGCGCGTCATGCTGAAGAACGTGCAGGAAGCCAAGTTCCGCGCCGTGCTAGTGCCAATCGCCACCCGGATACTGGCCCGCAATGAGCAGCCCGACGTCAGCTTCGAGATGTTCTTCACCCACATCCTGGCGCACGAACTGATGCACGGCCTCGGTCCCCACCAGATCACGCTCAACGGCCGCGCCACCAATCCCCGCCTCGAGCTCAAGGACGCTTACAGTGCAATCGAGGAAGCCAAGGCTGACATCACCGGCCTGTTTGCGCTGCAGTACATGATGGACCACGCCGCCGCGATGAAGATCGGCCACGTGCTTCCGTCTGATGAAGCCGCGCAGAGACAGCTCTATATCACCTATCTGGCTTCATCCTTCCGCACGCTTCGTTTCGGCCTGAATGATGCCCACGGCAAGGGCATGGCGATGCAGTTCAACTACCTCACCGACAAGGGCGCTTTTGTGGAGAAAGCTGATGGCACGTTTGCGGTAAACCTCGCCAAGGTAAAAGGCGCTGTCCGGGACCTGACGCACGATCTGCTGACCCTTGAGGCCACCGGGGACTATGCGGGTGCACGCCACCTGCTCGACACTCTCGGCGTCGTGCGCCCCAACGTACAGCGGGCATTGCAGCGGCTGGAGAAAGTTCCGACCGACATCGAACCTATCTTTACTGTAGCCGATCAGTTGACACAGAATCCGCTGGCCGCTGGCGCCAGCAAGCCGGCCGGGAAATAGATTGGTTGCCTCCAGTTAGTCGCTGGGGCCGCGGAACGGGTGTGACTCCCTGATCCAAAGGAAGTCTTTGACAAAAGGAGACCTTGCTTCCCCAGGCTCCGCCAGCCAGGCCTGCAATTCCCTCAATGCTACCTCGCGACTGGCATTGTCCGGGACGATTGCGTACCGCAGGAGACAAGACCGCTTCTCGAATTTGTCGTGCAAGGGAGAACCCGTGCACACCAGATGATTCAGCGTGTAGAACAGGTCGTCCGTTGCCTCGATCTTAAGTATGGCCAGTTGAATGCCGGATTCCCCTTCCTGTGCCACTGCGAACAGGCCCGGCGATTCCTGCACCAGCGAAAGATCCATGCTGGATTCGCAATGAAACCAGCGCGTCCAACCCAATGCGACAGCGGCTGCGGCTGCGGTAGCCATTTGAGTGTCCTCCATTTTCAGGCGCTCCTGCAGGTACGGTTTCTTCCCACTACTTGGGAAACGTTTTATTACACATCTCCCGGCGCGTAAGCGCGGTGACGTTAATCACTGCGCCGCGTGACGGCAGCTACAACCGACAAATTCGGCCGATCTAAGTCCAAGCATTGCAGTATGCTTAACCCTTGCAGGACTCGCGCTCTTGGCTTCGCCCGGCGCCGGAAAACATGCTGCCAACCATTTCCCTTTTCGTGCCATGCTTCGTCGATCAGTTGGTCCCGCAGGCGGCCGTCGACATGGCCACCGTACTGCGGCGACTGGGTTACGGTATCAAGTTCCCCAAGGCCCAGACCTGTTGCGGACAACCGGCATTCAACGCCGGTTTTTGGAACGATGCCCGCCCGGTCGCGGAACGCTTTGTACAGGTCTTTGCCAAGGCTGAGATCGTCATCTGCCCGTCTGGTTCGTGCACCGCAATGGTACGCAGTTTCTACCCGGAACTGCTGGCCCCCAGCCCCCTGCGCGAAGAGGCCCTGGCGCTGGGCAGACGGGTCTTTGAATTCTCCGAATTTCTGGTTGATGTGGCCGGAGTCACGGAGGTAGGAGCCAGTTTTCCGCACAAAGTTACGTATCACGACTCCTGCCACCTGTTGCGCGAATTGCACGTCAAGCGGCAGCCGCGAGAGTTGCTGCGGCACGTGCGGGACCTGGAATTCGTGGAACTCGACTGCTCGGAAGAATGCTGCGGATTTGGCGGCGTCTTTTCGGTAAAGTTTCCCGAAATCTCGGGAGCCATGGGAGACGTCAAGAGTGGCCACATCGCTGCCTCGGGCGCAGAATTCGTGACTGCTTGCGATTCGAGTTGCCTGCTGCACATCGAGGGAGTGCTGCGGCGCCAGAGCGCGAAGGTAAAGACGATTCACCTGGCCAGTATCCTGGCGTCCACCGGGTCCACGCAATCCTTACCGTCTACATAGAGAACTGGAGGAATCTTCTTTGAGCAGCGTCGCGGAGCAAACCTTTCACCGCCTGGCCGGCGAAAAGGCGGCGGACCTGGCCCACCGGAACACCATTCACCGGGCCATTGACACCTACGACGCCGCCGTCGCCGCCGGCAGAGCCCGTTTCGCCGACTGGGAGACCGCCCGGCAGCGCTGCCATGACATCAAGCAGGAAGCCATCAGCCATCTTGACCGCTACCTCGAAGAGTTTGAGGCCAATGTCGAGCGGCGCGGCGGCAAGGTATTCTGGGCCTCGGACGCGGAGCAGGCGTGCACCTATGTGGCCGGACTCGCCTCGGCCCGCGGCGTGAAGCAGGTGGTGAAATCGAAGTCGATGATCACCGAGGAGATTCACCTGAACGCCGTGCTGCAGAAGCAGGGCGTCGACGTCTTGGAAACTGACCTCGGCGAATACATTGTGCAGTTGCGCGGCGAGCCGCCCTACCACATCCTTACGCCGGCCATGCATTTGAACCGCGCTCAGATCGCTGACCTGTTCCGCGAAAGGCTGCCGCAGGAATTTTCTGCGCCGCGGCCGGGTAATAAAGACGGGTTGACTCAAATCCAGACGGCGCAGGTGAGCTCGAATCCGCCTGAGGCCGAGGTTTACCCCGGCGAGTCGCACGGGGAACTTGTGGCGGTCGCGCGGCGTGCCCTGCGGCGCGAATTTTTCTCCGCGGACATGGGCATAAGCGGCGCAAACTTCCTGGTCGCCGACGCCGGCATGGTCGCCATCAGCACGAACGAGGGCAACGGGCGGCTGTGTACCACTCTCCCCCGGATCCACGTCGTGCTGGCAAGTATCGAGAAGGTGATTCCGCACTTGCAAGACCTCGCGATCCTCTGGCCGGTGCTGACGACGGCCGGAACGGGCCAGCGCATTACCACCTACAGTACCCTGATCGGAGGCCCGCGAACACCGCAGGAAATTGACGGCCCCGAAGAGTTCCATGTCGTCCTGCTTGACAACGGCCGTAGCCGGCTGCTGGCCGACAGCGAACAGCGCGAGGTGCTGCACTGCATTCGCTGCGGCGCCTGCTTGAATGCCTGTCCGGTATTTCGCAATATCGGCGGGCACGCCTATGGCACTGTCTATTCAGGTCCGATCGGCTCGGTACTGACGCAACATCTGAACGGCCCGGGCGGTTTTCAGCATCTCTCCTCGGCGTCGACGCTTTGCGGCAATTGCAACACCGTGTGCCCGGTAAAAATTGATCTGGCGCATCACCTATTGCACAACCGGCGGAACTCCGTAAATGCCGGTGATCGGCCATGGCAGGAGCGCCTGGCCATGCGCTGCTGGCGCTGGGCCATGCTAAGCGAAGGCCGCTATCGCCTTGCCGGGCGTCTGGCCAGGACGATGCTGCGCACCTTTGGGGACTTGGGTTTGAGTATCCTTCGCCCTTGGACGGCATGCCGTCAACTGCCCACCGCACCAAAGCTCAGCTTCCGGCAAATGTGGAGGAACGATGGATCACGTTGAAGGAAGCCGGGGAGCGCGTGAAGAAATTCTAGGACGAATTCGCAAGGCGCTGGAAACGCAGTCGCCAGTCGCCAGTCACCAGTCGCCAGCAAGAAACTCCAACTCGGATCCAGAAATCAAAGCTCAAGCGGCAGTTCCATCCATGCACCGGGATCACTGGCAACCGGCGACTGGCGACTGGCGACTGCTCTTGCCCCTCTTCCAATCTCAATGCGGCGCCAACGCCATGGAAGCCATCGCCACCGCGGATGCCGCGGCTACCGCAACTGCTTTGGAGCAGGTCATCGCGTCGCTCCCGCCCGGAGAGATCTTCTTCCAGGATGCTCCGGAACTGCGTGGGCTGGCAGAATTGATAAAGACGGAACGGGCCCTCCACTGGTCCAGCGAAGGCGCGCCGGCAGAATCGTCGCAGGCGACTGTCAGCCTGTGTGAGGCCCTGGTGGCTGCCAGTGGCTCCGTGTTGGTTTCGAGCGCTGGTTGCGGCGGGCGTGGTGCGTCAGTGGTTGCGCCCTGCCATATTGTGGTCGCGCATTGTAATCAGTTGGTTCCGGATTTCGAGGCGGTAATGGTGCGCGCCCGCGAGATCGCCTTCGATAATTCCTTCGTTGGCCTGATTACGGGTTCAAGCCGAACGGCCGACATCGAAAAGAAATTGATCATTGGCGCCCACGGCCCCGGCACGCTGGTCGTGATCGTGCAAACTGAAGGCTGAAATTCCGGAATGCGGGCTAACCACTGTTGCTACAAGCCGTGCGTGCCTGCCGCAACCGTAGCACAGGGTGACCGGAGATCATCTTGCAGCGAAAAACGCCGAAGTCCAAGTCGCCAATTGCATAAACGAGCTGTCCGTTGTATGTTATCGGTCGGGTTCGGAAGGTGGCGTCCCGGCTAATTTCCTGCGATATCAGTTGTCATCCTGAGCGAAGCGAAGGACCTGTTTTTAAGCTAAACCGCGCGAACAAGAAACAGGTCCTTCGCTTCGCTCAGGATGACAAGATCAAAGGAACTTCGGTAGAGCACTAAGCGGAACGTCACATTAGGCAGGAGATCATCGCACTACCCGCTGTCGAGCCCACAGGAGGCTGCAAATGGTACCTCTCACCGCCCTTTGGCTCCCGATCGTACTTTCGGCCGTTATCGTCTTCATCGGCAGCTCCATCATGCACATGGTCCTGCCCTATCATCGCAGCGACTACCAGAAGCTTCCCGACGAGGATAACGTGCTCGCTTCACTGCGCGCCGCCGGCGTGAAGCGGGGCCTTTACATGTTTCCTTTTTGTACTCACAAGGACATGAAGACGCAGGCGATGATGGACAAATTCAAGCAGGGTCCCGTCGGGATACTTACCATGTTTCCCAGCGGCCCGGTCGTCATGCCCAAATTTCTGGGCCTGTGGTTTGGCTATTGCCTGATCATCAGCATTTTCGCCGCTTATCTCACAGGGCGAACCTTAGCGCCCGGCGCCAGCTACCTGGCCGTGCATCGCGTGGCCGGCTGCGCGGCATTCATGGCCTACGGCCTGGGGCACATCAGCGACAGCATCTGGAAGCGCCAGCCGTGGAGCGTGACCGCAAAAGAAGTGTTCGACGGGCTCATCTACGGATCGCTCACCGGAGGGACGTTTGGCTGGCTCTGGCCCCACTAAGCGCGGTACAAGAAGAAACTCGCCGCAGATCAATGTAGATAAACGCGGATAACCACAACGAGGGAGCACTTCATGGCGGACTTAAGCTATTGCCAGCCGGGCCTGACCCTGCAACAAGGGTCGCCAAACAGCCAGCAGGTAAGTGATCTGCAGCACGATCTGCGCTCATTGGGATATCTCCGCGAGGGTATCGACGGCGATTTTGGCCC
>JBEKOS010000167.1:0-8426 GCA_049521535.1 Terriglobales bacterium
ATCGGCGTGGGGATGGCTCCCTTACCATTATGGTTCGTGGTCTTTTGTTCCCGGCTGGGGATGGGGTTGGGCTCCTGGATCGTCTTGGGGAGCACCGCTTGCGCTTGCCTTGGTTGCAAGTGCTCCGACCGGCTTCGTGGCTCCGGTTCCGCCTAAGTCTTTCCAGCGGCCAGTTGTGCGCGTTGGCGCCCAAACGGCTGGCAGCGGCCACGCAGGAACATCGATGCCGCCGCCGACTTTGCGCGCGGCTGTGCCGACGAACGCTTCGGTAAAACTGCAAGTCAAGCCGACCACCCCGCCAGTAATTGCACCGCCACAACGTACAGTTGGCCCTCGTCCCGGCGTCGCCCCCGGCATGACCGTATACCCGGGCAATGTGAACTCAGCCGCTAGTACCGCTGCCTCAAGCAGCCACGGCACCAGCGGCGGTCACCATTAATCAACTGATTCGACGGCGAGCGGTCCTGGCTTGAGCAATACTCAGCCCCGGCGCCAGGGGCCATGGGCCCCGCATCACTCCGTTCCTCTGCGCTTCAATTCCTTAAGCAATTCAATCCTTAACGCTGGCAAGACATACTCAGAGAGCTCGCGCAGGATACGCGCCGGCAGGTTCCCTGCCACGTAGACCGCTCGTGCCAGCGGCGTATGCCGGCTGCGCACCAGCGCGATTTGTATACTTCGCCGCAGTGGCCAACTGTCGTGGCGGCAAACCGTCCGCACCAGGTCTTCAGACGCACGCGAGCTCTGCAATGCGCGCGCCAGTGCGGCCTCCGAAAGGCGCGGATTTGCCAGGGCTGCTTGCAGCACCCGCGCGTCGCTTCGTGCGTCAAGCAAGAGGGCTTCATCAATCCGCGTCGATCCCCTCCTGGCGAGCGCAAGGCGTTCTCCCAGGCTCATGCCCGGAAGGCGCGCTAAGATTGCTGTTTCCGCTGCAGTGCGTACGTCCAGCCTGACCGCCGGAGATAATGTCAATCCGGCCAATTCGAACGTGTAGAGATCACGCAGACAAGGAACGGAAATATGCCTCGGTGCGTTGGGGTGCGCAATTACGGCACGGAGAACACGGTGGTTCTCCATGAGGCGATGGTTCCTCGCCAGAGCAGTGATGGCTTCTGCGGCAAGGTCACGGCAGGCAAGCAGGTGGCGCGCCGTATCCTCGGCAAGAGCCGCATCCGAAGCGGCCTCGACCTGCCGGCTGCGAGCTGTGCTTTTCGTGCGAATAGAATATTGATTCTAACGAAAACGGAACTGCATGTCAGAACCTCTCCCCCCAGCGCGCAATCGGGGTCTCGTACGCGACCTGGACGCCAGCCACGCCATCGCCATTGTGGTTGGCACAGTGATCGGGACGGGTATATTTCTCGTCCCCGCCGAAATGATGCAGGCGGCAGGCAAGGCCTCCACCGTGTATCTGGCCTGGATTACGGGCGGATTGCTTTCGTTCTTTGGCGCGCTCACTTATGCCGAATTAGGGGCCATGCAGCCGGAAGCCGGCGGCGAGTATGTCTACATGCGAGACGCATACGGTCCACTCGGCGGATTTCTCTATGCGTGGACTACGTTCTTGATTTCCAAGCCTGGCTCCATTGCAACGATTGCAACTGGCATCGTACGCATCCTGGGGACATTCAAGGCAATGGCGTTTTTTGTGAGATCGGAACCGGGTCACTCCCTGACCCTGACCGGACGGCTCGTGGCGATCCTGCTGACAGTAGTGGTATCCGCAATCAACTTTACGGGGGTGAGGCGTGCGGGCGCGTTTCAAGTGGTTTTTACGGCGCTGAAAGTGGGCCTGGTATTCGCCGTCATCGTGATTGCGTTTTCGTGGCACGGCGGGTCGTGGGTCAACTTTTCCACGGTATTTTCGGGAGCAAAAGGCGGCCTCGCCGGATACATGATCGCACTGGTGGCGGCGCTATGGGCGTACGACGGATGGAATAACCTCAACATGGTCGCGGGTGAGATTCGCCGCCCCGGTCGCAATGTCCCAATGGCCCTGATTGCCGGAGTGGGATTGGTTGCGCTGCTTTACATCGCGGTCAATGCGGCAGTGCAGTATGTAATGCCGGCGCCGCTTATCGCCGCGTCCGCTCGTCCCGCGTCGGACGCGGTCTCCATCGTGCTGGGAACAGCAGCGGCAAGCGCCATCGCTGCTTTTATGGCCGTGCAAATGATCGCAACTCTCAATGGCGCGATTCTCAGTGGAGCACGTATCCCATTCGCCGTTGCGGCGGACGGGTATTTCTTTCATTTTCTGGCGCGGATTCACCCTCGATTTCACACTCCTTCGGCCGCGATCCTGCTGCAGCAATCGCTCGTGGTGCTGCTGTTGTTGTTTGGCGGAAACTTCCAGCAGTTATTTTCGCTTACGCTGTTTGCGGAATGGCTCTTCTACATGCTGACGGCCGCCACAGTTTTCATTTTTAGAGTGCGGCGTCCCGGCGCTACGCGGCCCTATCGGACGTGGGGTTATCCCGTCGTGCCGGGTGTCTTCATCGCCGCTTCGGCAGTGTTGCTTTACGGCACATTCACCGCCAACATCGTGAATTCGGCACTGGGAATCCTGGTGATCCTGGCTGGCGTGCCCGTATATTTCGCCTTTGCGCGCCGCACTGGGCTAGCCCGAATTGGCAGTCGATAAAAGACGATGGATGCGCGGATTCTCGTTAGGCGTACCCTCCTGGATTTCAAGATTTCGCAACCCGTGAATGCAAAATTTCCGCTACACCAATTGGCACAAAAGTGCTAGTCTATCTGTAGAGCGTCTGGACAAAATGCATCCGGTTATTTGAGGGCGGTCTAGGCATGTCTTGCAGCGAGATGTGTGGCTTGCAATTGGCAAATGCAGGAACCGGAGCACTGGAGCGTTGGGGGCGAATTACGGGTGAGCGCTTTCCCTGGAACCGTTGCGCTTTGACTGTGGAAACTAAGGTTCATTTCTTGGGCGCCAATGGGTGTTTGCCGCATGGCAGGTGGGAAAAATTGCCCTTATCCTTTTGAGATTGGGATGGTTACCTTCGTTATCGCGGGGGCGGTAGACATACAGGCATAGGATATATGATCGTCGGATTGTGACGGATTTCGATGGATACGGAGAAGTTGTATGGATGAATTCGGCTCGCCATTAACACTCCTGCCTGAGCGCAAGATGGACTGGAGATCGCTGGTCACCAGTTACGGACTGCAGGCTCTGGCAGTGCTATTTCTGGTGAATATCGGCATTTTGCTGCCCAGCACCATTAAGCTTGTGAACCCATCGGTTGCAGAGGTAATTCAATTGATGGATGTCCCCAAGCCGCAGCGTCCAGCCGTACGCCCGCCGAAGGAATTGATGCCGCCCCCGCCCAAGGTGGAGACTCCCCAAATCGAAGAGCCCAAATTGGTAGCCGATCTGAAGATTGTCAAGCCCATGAAACAGATTAAGCCGGTGCCAGAGCTCGATACCAAGGCCCCGGAAGTAAAGGCTCCCGATGTTTCGAAAGTGCTGCCGTCCAATCCGGATGAGGGGAAGGTGAAGATTGTTCACACCAACACCGCGATGTCGACCGGCAGCCAGGCGACGCCAACCATCGCCCAGCGGCCTGCCAGCCAGGTGCAGACCGGCGGATTCGGCGATCCTTTTGGCATTAAAGGCGTCGGCAAGGCGGGTGCGCACTTGGTGGTTTCCCAAGGAGGCGCAGGTTCTTCATTCGATCTTCCCGTCGGGCCCGGCTATGGCAACGGCAGCGGCGGAAAGAATGGCGCGAAAGGCATCATTCCCAGCACGGGTTTCGGAAACGGCATCGCCACCGGCAATAGTAATTCCAACGGCGGCGGCGGAGGCGGCAAGAAGGTCGTAGTTGCCGATTCCGGTCTCAATCAAAAAGTTGTGGAGGCCAAGAAAGTAGCCGCCGTAGAGGAAGCTCCCAAGACTACGCCGGTAAAGATCATCTCCAAGCCAAACCCGGTTTATACCGACGAAGCCCGGCAGCTTAAGCTGGAGGGGGATGTAACGCTACAGGTTGCATTTCTCGCGAACGGCGAATGCCAGGTGCTGAAGGTAGTGCGGGGCCTGGGACACGGACTCGACGAAGCCGCCACCAGAGCGGCGCAACAAATCAAGTTCAGCCCGGCAACTGCCAACGGCCAGCCCGTGGACCAAACGGCCACGATCCATGTCGTTTTCCAGTTGGCGTACTGATCCTACAATCAGGAAGGAAAATATGCGCGTCACCAGACTTTGTTTTGTTTTCGTCGCGATTGCTCTGATTGCCGGTGTGGCGTTGGCGCAGTCGTCGCCAGCCGCAGCTACCGATGCCGCCCCTGGAGCGCAATCGGCTCCGGCGCCTGCCGCATCCGCTCCAGCAGGCCAGAATGCAGCCCCGCCGGCGGCGAGCGCACCTGCAGCCGAGCAAGCGCCAGCCGCGACCGCCTCACCGAGCCCGGTTCCAAGCGATGCTGCCGCACCGACAGGAGCGGCAACCACTGCTCCCGCCGCGGCTGCCGCGGCTCCGCCGGAGCCTCCGCGTCCTGCTCTCAATGTCAATCAGGTGATTGATCGCATGATCCAGCGCGAGCGGGCTGAAGTGACGGCCATGACCAAGTACCACCCCATGGTCGAAACCTACATTCAGATCGTTAAGCACGACGACGAAATGCAAACTGTTCCCGCGTCCGATCACTATTACCTCGGACGGTTGGATCTTAGCGACGGCTATCACGAGAAGTTCTTTCTCGATGTGGAGAAGACAGGCTTCGTCGCGGAGGTCGGCAAGGCTTTCTCCCCCATGCGTTTCTTGCAACATGACCTTCACCGGTTCTGGACGATTGATTACCTGCCGATCGGTTTTGCGGCCATGGTGTTTCCCGATGCGCAAGGATTCGACAAGAACAAATACACCTTTCAATTCCTCCGCCGTGAATTTCTGGGCGACGTAAAATGCCTGGTCTTTCACGTTGTCCCCAAGGATATGAAAGACCGCGGTGCATTCCTCGGACGCATTTGGGTGGAGGACCACGACTACAACATAGTTCGCTTCAATGGCGTTTACGTTCACCAGGCTCTCATCACCCGGTATTTCCACTTTGATAGCTGGCGCAACAATGTAAAGCCTGGACTTTGGCTGCCCTCCCAGATTTACAGTGAAGAATCGGAAGCCAAGGCCGGTATTCTTAACAAGAAGGTACGCTTCAAGTGTCAAACCCGGCTGTGGGCTTATGATCTGAAGCACTCGGGCCGCCAGGAAGAGTTCAGCGAGATCGAGATCGAGCAGGATAAGCAGGTTTCGGACGAAAGCGAGAAAGGAACCGACTTCTCCCCGTTGATGAGTTTGCGCGCGTGGGAGCGGGAATCTGAGGACAACGTTGTTGATCGTCTGGAACAGGCTGGATTAATTGCTCCTCCGGGACCGGTGGACAAGATGCTGGAACAGATTGTCACTAACGTCGAGGCGGGCAACGACCTTGATATTGAGCCGGAGGTTCGCTGCCGCGTCCTGCTTACCGCACCGCTCGAGTCTGCATCGATCGGCCACACCATCGTCATCAGCCGCGGATTGCTGGACACTCTGCCCACCGAGGCCAGCGTGGCCATGATCCTGACTCACGAACTGGGACACATTGCCCGCGGTGAGCAGATCGACACCAAGTATTCGTTCGGTGATCGCATGCAGTTCAACGACAACGTCGCCTATCAGCGGTTCCCCTTCAAGCGCACTGAGGAGCAGGAGGACGAAGCGGACAAGAAAGCGCTTGAGCTGCTTAAGAAGTCAATCTATGGCGACAAACTCAAGGAGGCCGGTCTTTATCTTCGCCAGTTGCAGGAGCGGGCCCCGGATATTACTCATTTGACCGAGGCTCACCTGGGCAACGGTCTGACGGTTAAGAATACGGTGACCAGAATGGCGGTCTTGATGAACGGGGCGCCTGAGTTGAAGCCGCGCGATCTGAGCCAGATTCCCGCCCTTCCGCTCGGTGGTCGCATCAAGATCAGTGCCTGGGATGGCAAGATCGAACTGCTGAAGGCCAAGGCTTTGCCGCCCAACTTCCCCAGTGAAAAGATGCCGTTTGAAATCGCTCCTGCGGTCATGCGCCTGTCGCGCCTGAGCGCGCCGGCCATGGGCGCACCGGTGGAAACTCCGGCTGGCAAGTAATTCGCCTGCCGTACCAAAACTGAAAAAAGCGCTCCTTTCGGAGCGCTTTTTTTGACCGCGATTTCTGCTGCTCAGCCCACAATCGCGGTCCGCAATTGTCGCGCACGCTCGTAAACCTTCACGTATTCCCTGGCCGAGGCACTCCAGGAAAAGTCTCTGCTCATGCCGTTGCGCATGATCGTGCTCCAGCCTTTCTGATCCTTAAATGCGGCCAGTGCATTGCGAATCGATCCCAGAAGCGCCTCTCCCGTGTATTCGCTGAACTTAAAACCTGTGCCTCGCCCGGTTTTGGGGTCCCAGGATTCAATGGTATCGTCCAAGCCTCCAGTAGCTCGCACAATGGGAACGGTTCCGTACTTGAGGCTGTAGATTTGGTTTAGTCCGCATGGTTCATAACGCGAAGGCATCAGGAACATGTCGGCGCCGGCTTCAATCTTGTGCGCCAAAGTGTTGTCGTAGGCGATCTTGACCGCAAAGCGATTCGGAAACTGTTTGTTCAACCTGCGAAAGATGTCCTCATATTCCTTGTCGCCGTTGCCCAGCGCAACCACCATCATCTCCTCGCGAGCCAAACGATCTGCCACCTGCGCAATCAGGTCGAAGCCCTTCTGCGCTGCAAACCGTGACACAATCCCAATCACCGGCAAGTCGGGATCGGTTGCGGTGACGCCAAATGCTGCCAGCAAGTCCTGCTTCGCAGCACGCTTGCCGCTTAGGTTATCCGGCGAGAAATGGGCGGCGATGAATTTGTCCGTTTCCGGGCTCCATTCCTGGTAATCCACGCCATTCAATATGCCGGTCACTGTGCCGGCTCGAGCCCGCAAAACTCCTTCCAGTCCGAATCCGTATTCCGAGGTTTGAATCTCCTGGCTATATTTTTTGCTCACGGTGGTGATGAAGTCGGAGAAGACCAAAGCGCCCTTCAAAAGATTCACCTGACCGAAAAATTCCAGTTTGGCTATCGTAAACAGGTCCCACGGCAACTGTAGAAGCGGCAAGATTTCCGGAGGAAACAGGCCCTGGTAACCGATGTTGTGGATGGTAAAAACCACGCCTACACCCATCAGCGCAGGATCGTCGGCATAGAGCGACCGCAGTAAGACTGGCGCCAGCGCCGACTGCCAGTCATGGCAGTGGAACACCTCGGGGACCCCAAGAATCTTTGCGCCCTCCAGGACGGCTCGGGCGAAAAGAGCGAAGCGCTCGGCGTTGTCGGTATAGTCACCGAGAGACGTTCCATAAAGTGCATCCCGGTCGAAAAACTGCGGATAATCAATAAAATAGTACTGCACGCCGCTGTGCTTTCCGCCATTCAAAACGGAGCAAAACCGGTACTGGTCGTCGAACGGCACCGATAAACTCGGAATCAGGACCTGCGACCCCGCCAGCTTTGTTTGCTTGTACTTGGGAAGATAGACGCTGACTTCGTGCCCGAGAGCGGCAAGCGCCGGTGGCAAAGCGCCAACAACATCCGCCAAACCGCCAGTCTTGGAAAATGGAACACACTCCGACGCTGCAAAAGCAATACGCATAAGATCCTCCGCCGTTCGGGAGTTCCCAACAGCATTCTGTCGGGTGGGTTGGAATCTAGCCGGCCAGAACTAAAAGTCTAAATCAATCCCGCGGGCGTTTGCCAGTCGCAACGGCCCTTAGGTGCCCGACAAAACTACGGTGGCTCATCAAGCTACAAGCCAGAAGAAAACGGTATGATTTCGGCTCGCGCCTGCGTAGCAGCCAGTTTCCGAATCTCACCGTCGCTGTTCCTCTGTGTCCTCCGCGTCCCCTGCGGTGAATGGATTTTCTCCATGGGTCCCTCGTACACGTCAGAGGGGTGGGGCAAATTGCTGCGCACAAATTAGGACCTACGCGTCATAAGCATAGATATTTTGTCCGGCCGCAAGCGTCACCGCCCTATGCGGGTCAACCTCAGCCTTACATCCTACAGTGCGCGCATGGGAGTGCTGACAAACTGCGACGTTCAGGCTGTGCGGTTTCCCTAAGTCCTTTGTTTGCTTTCAGGTGATCATCTTGATCATCCTGATCATGCACATTGTTTTCGTCTCATTCCAATCACTGGCGACCGAGGGCTGAGCATTGCAGAATTCCCCCTTTGCGCGCAGGAGGCCCCCGCCTGTCCACAGACGCGAGGCGAGGCGTTCCAGCCATGCCTCGCGAATCGAGCCGTCGTCCACCAGTTCCTAGCGACCAACTGCATTCTTCAAATTTCAAAGAGCTCTAAATCTCAGCCGCCAACCTACCCGCCGCTTGCGGCCTGAGCCGCCGATGCGAAAATCT
>JBEKOS010000168.1:0-12378 GCA_049521535.1 Terriglobales bacterium
AGCGGATCGGGAAACCACCGCTCGCTCCAGTTGGCGAGGGCCAGGCCAAAGCGGACCAGGCGTTGCTCCTCGGTTGCCACGCGCTTTTCATGCGCCATATGCGTCCTCCATCATTTCGGCACGGCGGCCAAATTCCACGCAGGAATAGGGAACTCACGTTTTCAAGCGACAGCTCGGACTGCCCGGCGACGTTCATTGCCCGCCATTGTAGCGCGGGTATTGCGCAAGAAGGATGTTTTGCCGGATTCCAGCATGAATTTATGCCCAGTGTGACCACGCTCACATTGACCGGTGAGCTATGTCACATCCTGCAGGACAGGATGATAGGAAAATTCCTTAACCTTGCGGCTTTAGGAAATCGGTGGTCGTCAGCCCTGAGGCGTCTCGTTTTTGGGGAAGAAATGCACGACAAAAACGGATTCGAAAATTCTCGATGAAGGAGAACCATTCTGATGTCGAAGCTAAACAAGTGCTTGTGTACAGTACTGCTGACAATCGTAGCGACTGCACCCCTCATGGCTGGGAAAGATGATGCTGTCCCGGCGAATAGTGGAACCGGGACCAATTCAGTGAACACGGCTGAGCCGGCTCTGAACAATGCCAACCTTAGCGTGACGCCGGCAACCGGAAATGGGAATGTCACGTCGTTGTTGGACGTCCTCGTGAAGAAGGGAGTTTTGGCGCCGTCGGAAGCAAACGCGATCAAGAGCGCCGCTCCCGGACAAGAATTCCAAGCATTGGTGGATACGCTTACCCGCAAGGGACTGGTGAGTGCATCAGACCTGTCCACGATGACAACGACAGCGCCGCCGACGAAAGCTCCGGAGCCGGTCGCGCTACCGGTTTCTCTCTCCACGCCGCAACCCGAATCCGACGAGCAAGCACAAGCGGCCGCGGCTCCAGCACCGGCAGCGGTTCCGGCACCGGCAGTCGTTCCGGCGATTGCGCCGGTACGAGTGCTTCCGGTCGATCCGCCCCAGAAGGACGGCCTCAACGCGGCGTTTAAAGCCGGCGCGGTTAAGGTCACTCCCTATGGTTTCGTGAAGGCCACCGCGGCATATGACAGCAGTTCCCCCAACGGCGATGATTTTCCGTTCGTAGGGCTGTTCTTGAGCTCGACAAATGTCACCAGCACCGGCCCTACCACTGACCCGGAGTTCCACATCAAAGCCCGCTCCACTCGTTTGGGCGTCAACTTTGAATGGCCCGATCCTTCGCCGAAACTCACCATCACCGGCAGGGTGGAAGGCGATTATGAAGGAAACTTCAGCGAGGTTGACAACCGCGACGTTTCCTCGATTCGCAGCAATGCCTTCCAATTGCGCCTGGCGTACGTCCGCATGGACTATGCCTACAGCGACAAGACCGACCTCTACTTCGAAGGCGGGCAGGATTGGACGCTCTTTGGATCAAGCGCCCTGCCCAACATTATGGAAACCACATTCCTGGGAGCATATTACGGAGACATCTATGAACGCTCTCCCCAGATGATGATAGGCGCTGTCCAGAAGCTGGGCGGTTCGATGAATTTCAAGCTGTCTCCCACGTTTGCGATCATGATGCCGAGTAGCGGTCAGATCGAGAAGCTTGGCAGCCTGGGGGTGCAAGGCCAGATCGCACAGGCGGAACGCGAAGGCGCTGATTCCGGACGTCCCGAACTGGAAGCCAGAGTGGCCTTGCAATTCCAACTCGACCATGCGCCAGGGGTTGCACCTGCGCAAGTCCTGTGGAGTGGATTTGACTCCAGTCGCAGCTCGATCGTTACCAACGGGGTTCCCGGACTCGGCTCGCCCGTCAGCCTGATCCCCGGATCGCCGGCCTGTCCCACTCCGGCAGTCTGCGCGGCGTATGCGGCAGCATTCCCGAAAGGCTTCACCTCTTCCAGTCCGGAATATGGCAACCAGATCGCTATTCAGTTGCCCACTCGCTGGGCGACCTTGGTGGCGAGCGGCTATTACGGAGGCGACCTCCGGTTCTTCTTCGGCGGCCAGGTCAATTCGTTCTACACCGATACTGCCGGGCTGTCGAATGTCGTGGCCTATCCCTCGCTCGACGGCGGACCGCTTGCTGCGGCAGGCGCTGCCGCTTTGGGCACCAACTCTGCCGGACAAGTCGTGGTAGCTCCGCAGAAGGCAATTCGCGGATTTGGCGGTTTCATCAATCTCGGACTGCCAATCTCGAGGTGGTTCAACGCCAACCCGAAGGGCCGTATGGGCGGCTGGACACTCTACTTTGACGTGGGCAAGGACCAGGTCGTGCATTCCGACTTGACTACGCCCAATGCGTCCCCGGCTGCGAATGTCTTGTCGCCATTACCACTTTCAATGGGCAAGATGTTTGCTGCAACGCTGTATTACAAGTTCAACCCCTGGTGTACCTTCGGCCTCGAACAGTCGATATATGCCACCCGCCTTGTATCTGGCGCTGCTTATACGATTGCAGGAACGCCGAGCAACGAATGGCAGGATCATAGAACCGAGTTCGGTCCTATCTTCACGTTCTAGGTCAACATTTGGCTGGAGATACCGGCCTGGCTGGCGTCTCCAGCAGGACTCTGAATCTTGCTAGCATGGAGTATGGGGATAGTGTCGTTTCGCTGCCGGCATGGCGCGCGAAGCAATGCTGTCCCCCTTTTCAAAGGATTGGAAGATCACCATGGGCCCGCGTCATAACCCTTTTCAGTTGCTGCTGACGTTTTTCTTCCTTGGGGCCATTTCCGCTAGTGTTGGGCTATGTGCTGAGTCCCTTCCTGCTAACGCGGGCGGCCAGGCTCCGACCGGTGCCGCCTCTCCGGATTACACGTATCGAATCAAGGTCCTAAGCGTCGAGTCCATTCCCATTAACGGGGGAACGCCAGTTCCCAAGAACTGCGATTTACAGAATTTCGACGCTTACTGTAACCAGAGCAAAGATCCATCCAGGAAAAACACCATGCTGGTGCAGAGCAACGATGGGAAGTCATTCAAGATCACCTGCACGGTGGATTCGCGATGGTCCAAGTGTGTGCCCTTGCCGCTGGGGGATACTTTCGACGCAAAAAAGGGAAAGAATGGAATCACGGTTTTGTACAAAGACTCAAAGGGCAAGGACAGAAGCCAGCTCTATAAGCTGGTTGACGATGCCCAGGAGGCGAAGTCTGGAACTCTAACGGCCCCCCAGCCCCACGCTGAAGAGTCTGTCCAGGAGCCGACGGGTACCGTGCCCGTGCCAGCGGCGCCGGTCAGCACGGCGCAGACGACCCCACTCGAAAGCGTAAAGTGCAAGTTCAACTCGGCCCCCCCCGGTGCGGAAATCACTGTCGACGGAAAGTATATGGGCAATACGCCGTCCGTAATCAGCCTTGGCGCGGGAACGCATGATATTGCTTTGTCGCTCGCGGGATTTGCCCAGTGGCAGCGGCAGCTTACGATAACGGCGGGTTCAGATGTGGATGTGACGGCCACTCTGCAAAAGTCGCAACCGTAAGCTCAGCTTTTTCGATTCGCGCCAAGTTTTCCACCTGAATTTGTGCCCAGTTCGGCTGTCAAATTCGCAAACCAATCACAAATAACAACGGACTCAAACGGGTAGGCAATTGCCAAGCCCGTTTGAATCCATCTTGACCCGAAGTTCAACCTGCTTCTGCGCTATCCTTCCATCGTAGAGACGTCGCCCGCGTCAACTCCGGCTTCTTTTGCCTTCAGGAATCGCCGCAGTATCTTTCCGGAGCGTGTTTTAGGCAGCGCCGCCACAAACTCCAGTGCCGAGGGAGTGGCAATCGGGCCCAACTCCCTCCTTACGTGTTCGATCAAAGCAGCAGCCAGCGCGTCAGAAGGTGTATGACCAGCGCGCACCTGCACGAAGCACTTGATAATTTCGCCTTTTAAAGCATCAGGAACGCCAATTGCCGCAGCCTCGGCGACTGCCGGGTGGGAAACGAGCGCGCTCTCGACCTCGGCAGTGCCAATGCGATGTCCGGCCACGTTCAGCACGTCGTCGGCGCGGCCGAGGACAGTGATATATCCGTCTTTGTCCCTGAGCGCGACATCGCCAGTCACATAGCAACCCGGGATGAGTTGCCAATCACGCTCGTATCGCGCCGCATCTCCCCAAACCGTACGCAGCATGCAGGGATAGGGGCGCTTAAGCACTAAGCGGCCGCCTACGCCTGGAGGAACGGACTTATTTCTGCGCCCAATGCCACGCTTCCGGATTCAACGGTTCGCCGGCGCAGGCAATTACCCGCAAGCTGGTGAGGTCATATTTGGCGGGGTAGCCTTCTCCATATCGCATGAACATGCGCAGCGCGGTGGGGGCAGTGAATATCTTGCTGACCGCGTAGCGTTCCACGATGTCCCAGGCGATTCCGGGATTGGGATAGTCAATCGCGCCTTCACGAAACAGCGTGGTTACCCCGGCACAAAGCGGCGCGTAGACGATGTAGGAGTGGCCAACCACCCAGCCGATATCAGAGGTGCACCAGAACACGTCCTGTTCGCCGACATCGTAGAAGGTTTCCAGGAAGTAGGTCGTGGCGACCATGTAACCGCCGTGGACGTGCAGTACGCCTTTGGGTTTGCCAGTTGAGCCCGAGGTGTACAGCAGGAACAGTGGATCCTCGGAGTCCATTTCTTCCGCCGGACAGTCAGCGCTGAATTTCATCAGATCGTTGAAGTCGATCTCGCGGCTGCCGGAAATCTCCGAGGAGCGGCGCGAATACACCACTACCTTTTCCACGAAATCGAGCGTGTCAATCGCCTCATCGACAATGGCCTTCAGTTCCACAATCTTGCCGCGCCGGAAGCCGACGTCGCCCGCGATTACAACTCTTGCCTGCGCATCCACAATCCGGTCGCGCAGTGCCGTGTGACCCAAGCCGGCGTACACCACGGAGTGGATGGCCCCGATGCGCGCACAAGCCAGCATGGCGACAGCGCCCTCGATGGTAAGTGGCATATAGATGACGACACGATCGCCTTTTTTCACGCCCAACGACTTAAGCCCGTTGGCAAAGCGGCAGACCATGCGATGGAGTTGGCCGTAGGTGACGATTCGCTCCGCGCCGTCCTCTCCGAGCCAGATGAAGGCCGCCCGATTGCGCCGCTCTGAATGGGCGTGACGGTCTAGGGCATTCACTGTGATATTGGTCTTGCCGCCGACGAACCATTGATGGTGCACCCCATCCCAATCGAGCACCTTGGTCCAGGGCTGCGTCCAGGCGAAGCGTTTCGCATAGCCGCCCCAGAAGCCCTCAGGATCCTTGATCGATCGCTGGTACTCGGCCTTGAAGTTCTGCAGATTGCAGTTTTGCGCCACGATCTGCGGCGCGGCATACTCTTCATCCATCGCCAGCAGATTGGAAATTCCGCTGGCCGGTGCTGGGCTGCTCATTGATGTCCTCCCGCGAGAAGGGATTTTCTTCCTACCGACATTGATACGCATCGGCCATGCCCAGCGTCGGTGACTGCTGTCGCATACGGATGTGACGCCAATCACAATTGGCCGTTTCTACGCCTCAGCGGTTGAAGCGTCCGCCTCTGTGCGTTGATCTAAGGCGGCATGAGCATGAACAAGAGCAGGTTTCTAAAGCGGCACATGCGGCTGTTGATGAACTTTTGGCCGCCCTTCCTTGGTGCTGGAATCCGGGTCACGAAACTCCGGCCCGATTGGCAGGAAATTGAAGTCCAGATGAAGCTTCGGCGCTGGAACTCAAATTACGTTGGCACCCACTATGGTGGCTCGCTGTATTCCATGACCGATCCGTTTTTCATGCTCATGCTGATCGAATGCTTGGGGCCGAATTACATCGTCTGGGATAGATCCGCCAGCATTCGCTTTAGAAAGCCCGGCAAGGGAACAGTGTCCGCCAGCTTTCGATTGTCCGACCAGCAAGTCGCTGAGATCAGGCAGGCCCTTGAGATTCAGGAGAAGATCGACAAGACGTTTAATGTTGACGTCAGAGATGAGTCGGGAGCGACAGTTGCAGAGGTGGAAAAGGTACTGCACGTCAGGCGGAAGGCCAGGTCTCTAGAAGTTGAGGAAATTTCAAATGGATGAAGAACCCGAATCCCCATTCAAGGTTGGCGACCGCGTGACCTTTACACCCGACGCGCATGCGGTTGGCTGGTTTCAGCATAGTTGGGAAAAATTCAGGCTAAAGCCCGGAGACGCAGGTACCGTCACACGAATAGCCGATGGCAGGTACATTTATGTTGATGACGAGCGCGGGGGATACCATTGGCAGTGCTTTAGTCCGGCTACCTAAGCAAGGCCGGTTTTGAGCCGCGGGGGGATTATTAGGCGGCAGTTTCAAGAAACGTTCTTATTTGAGGCCAGTACTTCTGCACAATCAATTCCGTACTCAAGTGACCTCCCCGTGCCAGGAGCTTCAACCTTGCTCCCGTTCTCTTTGCAAAGTGCTCGACCGATCGCGAGGGAATCGAGGGATCGTCTTTGGCATGAAAGATCATGATCTTCGCAGGATCAATCTCGCGAACATGATGCGCCGGATTGTAGAACGTGCCCGAATACAGCTTCTTCCAGTTCTTGTCCGTAATGCGGTAGCCATTTCCAAAAGCTTCGCGGATATACGACGCATAACTCTTGTTGGCGGTTTCAACCTTTTCGGCGTTCGACAGGATTGACCAGTCCACCACCGGGCAGTTCGCAATCACCTTAGCCACTCGCGGGTCCAGTGAAGCCAGAATCGCGGCAGCACCGCCAAAGCTTCCTCCGATCACAAGAATGCGATCCGGCGACAATTCGAATTTCCGGCCAAATGCGGAATCCTGAACGCCTTTGGGCAATTCGTCGATGACGTCAATGATGTCATCGTGGGGAGACCTCTCCAGAAACGTTCCATCGCTCTCCCATGAGCCCCGGTAGCGGGGATAAAAGACCCAATAGCCCTGATTGGCGAGAAATTCCGCGAGCGGTTGCTTACGGGGAATTGACGGCATGCCGTCGCAAAGGATAATGACACTCTGCTTGCGGCGAGGCCGCGCCGGTGGCAGGAATTCGGCCACAATTTCGCGCTTGAACCTGGTACGGTACATGTGCATAGGACGAATCACTTTCGGCCGCGTGCCTCTGCCTCCGCCAGCCAGCCGCGACGCAACGTTTCCGGCGGCACACTGGACAGATACGGCTTGATGTCGAGTAGGGGAGTACCGTCGAGCATGTCGATGCCGCGCACGTGCAACCGCAAGCACTCCCGGCGGACAAGTTCCACCACAGTCAGACCAATGGGATTGGGACGCCTGGGAGATCGCGTCGCAAAAACCCCATGCGGCCGGTTATCGCTGGGTGGCTTGCCGAGCAAATCGCAGCCTAGCGATCGATTGAACTCCCAAATCACAAAAAGGTGCGAGAAGCCTTCGATGTCCGTGAGACCGGCCTCGAACTCAAGCAATATCTCGAGCTCTCCCTCGGCTTCATGTTTCGCTCCGAGGCCTTTCGGGACCTCTTTGGCGTCCTTATAAGGGCTTCTGGCGTAGCCAATGGGTCGCGGTGTGAACATGGTTTTCCTTTAATCCCCCAGCCGAAAGTTTACCGTGATTTGCGTTTCAACCTCGCAGGCCTGTCCGTTCAGCATGTAGGGGCGGTAACGCCATTGGCTTACCGCATCCACGGCCGCTCTTGCCAAGAATGGATGGCCCTCCACCACTCGCAACTGCTCCACCTCTCCGTGCGTGTTGATGACTGCCGTCAGCAGGACGCGGCCCTGAATCCGGGCGAGCTTCGCCAGTCGAGGATATTCCGGATCAACGCGGCGCAGCAGCAATCCCTCCGCAAGATTCGAGATCACCAACCGCTTCTCCGGTACCGATGGCGCCGCCAACAATCGAACGTTTCGCGGCGCAAGTACGGCGCTGATTCCGCCTTCCCCGCCCGTGCCGATGGAATATACCGACAGGCCGCCTCCCTCGTCAGCGCCAGTGCGGTCTGCCGAGGCGGCATCTGTGCTTGACGTCAATCTCTCCGGCAGATGAACCCCAGTGGGGATGAAGGTGGGTTGTTGTAGCTCGGTCCGAGCCATGCCAGTAGGAACTTTGACCAAGCTCGTTATTCGGCCCACGGAAGCGCGTCCGGCAAGAGCCGGCCAAATGGTCCGCTGCGACCCGTGGATAAGCGGCAAAGCGCCGGTGAAAAACAATGGCAGCGCCAGCAGCGTGCCAAGCGCTGCGGCCTGCAAAGTGAAAGAGGTCAGGGTCGCCCACCGGCGCTGGTCGGGATGGGGACCACCTGATTCAACGAACGATTCGATAAACATCGCATAGTCCAATCTCCCCATTCGGTGTGTGCCGGGGAGGATGGGGTGACCCTGGCACGCACGATTCAGTTATGACAATAGACACCAGTTAGCGGTTCGGAGTTCCCCACATCATTTACACTCCGGCGCCTTCGGCACTTCGGACTTCACCGGCAGCAGCGCAAGCCCACTCTTCTGAAGCATGGCATTTACATTTTGAGCTTCGCTCTGGTTCAAACTGCCCCAATCGCTCAGGCGCTTGGGCAGTTCTTCGCATGATTTGTCCACGACGCTACGCAGCAGTGCCGCCGGACGAGCGTCGCCGCTCTCCACCATGGTGGCTGCCCGCCCGAGTTCACGATTTAGGATTCCGAAGCCGGGTTCTTCGGATTTTCCGGTGGCAAGCTTGGCGGCATGTTCTTCGAGCGCCTTGAGCGCCTCCGCGAGCTGTTTTGTGTCAGCGGCCATGGCGTCGGTAATCGGCCCGATTCCCTTCATCCGTTCGGCAATCGCTGAACGCAGGGCGGAAACCTGTTCGAAGGCGTCGTAGGTAACCGACATTTCGGACGAGATAGTCTTTGCGGTATCGAGTTGTTGAACCAGATCTTCCTGCGAAGCGTGGACTCGTGGATCGAGGGTAACTGCCAACGGCTGCTTCAGGCTGTGTCCATCAACTTTCAAAACCAGCGAATACGCACCAGGAACAATAAGCGGCCCGAAGGGTTGCTCCCTCGGCGTCTCCCCGGGAATTGCATGGTCGGCCAAGGTGTATTCGATGTAGTCCAGTTGCTCGCCGAAGTATCCGTACCGCAAGGCTTTCGGCGGCGGGTAACGCAAGTTCCAGGTAAAGCGATTCACTCCCGGCTCCTTGGAAAGGGCTACCGGCGGCTCAAACCAGTAATTCGGGACATTGGCGGGCGTAGCATCCAGTGGAGCCGGCACGCTGGAATACTCGTTCACCAACTTGTTTTGCTCGTCATAGATGGAGAGCTTTATCTCTCCGCGCGGAGTGCCTTTGAGGAAATAATTGATGATTGCGCCATCCGGAGGGTTCTTGCCCGCGGGAGTCTCCGGGGGCAGCGGCGTATCCTGATTCATGTCCCAGCGGGTGCGTACGGCGGGCCGGGGCGGCATCAGGAATGCGGTCGCCTGAAGCAATCCGGAATCAAATTGCCGCAAGGGCGTAATATCGTCCAGAATCCACAATGAGCGTCCGAAGGTGGAAACCACCAGGTCATCGCTGTGGACGTCGAGATCGGTGACCGTGGCGGTAGGCAAGTTCAATTGCAGGCTCTGCCAGTGGTCCCCGTCGTCAAGCGAAAAGTAAACTCCATTACCCGTTCCCGCGAATAGCAATCCCCGGCGTACAGGATCGGCTTTGACGGCGCGCGCCCCCCAACTATCCGGTAGTCCGGTGGCAATCAACTGCCAGGTTTTTCCGAAGTCGAGCGTCCGGTAAATCAGCGGGTGCGGATTTCGAAATGCACCAATGACCGCGTAGGCCGCAGAGGCATCCAGTGGCGAACTCTCCACCATGGTGACGGAACTGTGCTCCGGCAGTCCCGTCATGGTCACGTCCTGCCAGCTTTTACCGTCTTGTGTGACTTGAATCAGCCCATTGCTGGTTCCTGCCCACATTACCTCCGGCTTTACCCGCGAGAGCGATAAGGTGTTGATGACTCCGGGCCGGGGCTCCGGTTTGCTCTTGCCTTCTTCTTTTTCTTTGCTGTCTCCCTTGTTGTCTGCTTTCACCGTCAAATCAGGGCTGGCTTCCGCCCAGGTTTGTCCGCCGTCAGTGGTTTTCAGCAGGTATTGCGCCGCGATGTAGAGCACATGCGGATCCTGGGGAGAGAACGCGATTGGTGTCATCTGTGCGCTGCGGTACCTGCCGGTGCGGGTAAAGAGGTGCACCACCTGCCCGGTAATCTTGTCATATCGCAAAACGGTCCCGTACCAGCCGCCGGCATAGACGAAATTTGGATTTAGGGGGTCCGCCTCAATAAAGGCAAACTCGAAACCGCCTACCGGCGACCAATCGCGAAACGAAATCTCGCCATAGTCGCTGCGGCTGGGGACACCGGCGGTCCCACTATCCTGCTGTGCGCCATAGACGAAGTACGGATACTGCTGGTCCGTGCTCACGTGGTAGAACTGCCCGGTAGGCTGGTTGTACCAGGACGTCCAGGTATCGCCGGAATTCATGCTGATGATGGCGCCCTGATCTACGCCGAGAATCATCTGATGGTTATCCGCGGGGTTGACCCATATGACGTGGAAATCATCTCCGCTGGGCGCGCCCACCCACGCTGCAAACGTGCGTCCGCCATCGGTCGAGCGGTACATCGAGGTTTGGGCGACATAGACTTTTTGCGCGTCGAGCGGGTCCACAAAAACCCTGCTGAAGTAAAAATTGCCGGTAATTCGCGGGTCGGTGGTGCTGCGCTGCCAGTTCGTGCCGCCGTCGTCGGAACGAAACAGGCCCTGGCTGGCGATGGCAAACACCTGCCGGCTGTTGGTACCGGGCGAAATGGAAACTCCCACCCGCCCCATCGGTTCCACCGGGAGGCCTTTCCCTTCAATTGGTTGCCACGTAGTGCCCTGATCGGTAGATTTGTAGATCGCCGCGTCCTGGCTCCTGGACTTCGACCTGTCCTGATTGAATGGGTTTTCCGGCATGGTCAGCAGAGCGGCGTAGAGGACGTTGGCATCGTCGGGCGACACTTCGAGGTTAACCACTCCGGTTAAATCGTCCTTGAAAAGAACCTTCTGCCAGTTCTTACCGCCATCGGTACTCTTGAACACTCCACGTTCACTCCCGGAAGTGTGATCGCCCTCGGCGCCCACAAGAATGACATCTGGATTCCTCGGATCCAGTACCATTCCCGTAATCACGTGCGTATCGCGCAGGCCAACATTGGCCCAAGTGGCGCCGCCATCGCTCGACTTGTAGACTCCGTTTCCTTGCGACTGTTCGCCGGTACCCACATAGACGATTCTGGGATTGGAGGGAGAAACAACGACTGCGCCGATCGACGCAACTGGTACCTGGTCAAATATGGGTTTCCAGACCCTCCCGCCGTCTTCCGTCTTCCAGACCCCGCCGCCAGGAGTGCCCATGTAATAGACGCTTGGCTGGTTCGGGATTCCACACACAGAGGTTACCCGCCCGCCCCGATAAGGACCGATTAAGCGCCATTGCATGGCTTTCACGACTGAAGAAGGGACCTCCTGCGCCGGGGAGTAAATCGCAATGCAGGCACAGATGACAATCAGAAGACTGTGCTTCAGTCGGTGCCTGACCCACTGCTTTTTAAACATTGAGCCGGAGGTGCGAGTGTTCATAAATAGATTCTCAGTGGCCAAGCATTTAACTCTGCTAAGCAAGAAAGTAAACCACCGACTAAGACGGATCTGCAGGAGACCTTGGCCATTAGCGGTTCGGGATCGAGAGCTGGAAACTCAGCGCGGTGCCGGCAGATTGCTTGTGAATTCCTAAACCCCAAATCCACAATCCCAAGTTGGCTCTACTTCGGGGGCGGGACAAACTGCTCCGGCAAGGTGCTGCCTTCGCCGAAGAAATACTGCTCCATCTGCTGCGCGATGAAGGTCTGATGCTCAGGACGCCACGGCTGCAGGCGGTACTCGTTTAGCAGCATTTTCATGTGGTTGGTCCATTGTGCCCAGGCTTCCTTGCTTACGTTGTCGTAGATGCGCTGGCCCAATGGACTGTCGAAGGGAGACTCATCGAGTCCCTCGGCCAGACGGCCCAGCTTTACGCACTGCACCATGTGTGGCATTATCGTTCGTCGCTCCTAGTTTTCGATTTTAGCAGGAGTACAAAAAGCAGCAGCAAGTAGCAAGTAACAAGCCGCAAGCCGGAATCGGTAACGGTCCATTTGCAAGCTTGCGACACACCGGGTTAGGCTTCGGGGCCGCTAAAGAGATTCTTCCAGGCTTGATGGAGGGGAACAGAACCGTGGCAATAGCGAGGTAGGCAGTGCCGAGGTCCCACGATCCACCACATTCGCAATCGCCTGTCGATTTAGGCGCACCAAAGCTTGACTAGCCAGATGCGTCCGCCAACAAGATAAATCCCAGACAAGAGATTGCTGACGCCTTTTCTTGCTTGCTGCTAACTGCTTGTTCCT
>JBEKOS010000169.1:0-15648 GCA_049521535.1 Terriglobales bacterium
GCGCAAGCAGCGAAGGCCCGGGCGCAACTGCGAAAGGCCGAAGCCGACCAACTGGCGATCAAGAGCGGCGGCACGGCCGACGAGCTTCTCAATTTGAATTCCCAGCTCGCCAAGGCGCAAAGCGGCTTGGAGGCCGCCACTCGAAATCTCGATGCCCTGCGCCGGTTGCAGGAAAAGGGTGCCGCTTCGGCGGGCGAAGTTTCAGCCGCCGAGGACCGGTTGCGGAGTGCACAGAATGACCTCAAATTGGCCCAGGACAAACTCAAGGCACGTTATTCCGCTTCGGAGCTTGCAAGCGTGGAATCACAGATTAGCCAGGCCCGGGCGACGATGGCCGCCGCTGAAGATTTGCTGCAACGCACGGAGATACGAGCGCCACGGGATGCCGAGGTGTTCTCCCTGCCCGTCCGGCTAGGCCAGTTCGTCAATATGGGGGATCTCTTGGTCCAGGCGGCGGACTTAAGCGTAGTCCAACTCGTTGGGTACGTCGACGAACCTGACATCGGACGCTTACGCTCCGGCGAACCAGTGCAGGTAAGCTGGGATGCGGTTCCGGGGAGGATTTGGGAGGGGCAGTTGACCGGTGTTCCCACGACGGTGGTGAAAGTCGACACGAGAAATGTTGGCGAAATCACCTGCCGGGTTAACAATGGGGACCGAAAGCTACTGCCCAACGTGAATGTCAGTCTAAGCATAATCACCGGACAGGCACAAAGCGTCGTACTGGCGCTACGCGAAGCGGTTCACGAAGAAAACGGCCAGCGTTTTGTCTACGAAGTTGATGGGGGCAGGACGCATCATCGCAATGTTACGACGGGAATATCGAACCTGACGCAGATCGAGATAAGGCAAGGGGTTGGCGAAAACGCGGCTCTTGCCTTGGGAACCACGGATGGGCAGCCCCTCCGAGATAACATGCCGGTGCGAATCGAAAGGAGATAAGTTGTAATCTAAGAAGAGCAGGTGTTGACTGGGTGCCAACTGGGGACTGCCAGGCGCAGGGTCATGAACAAGTGCGAACCTGCATTTTTATAAAGGCGCAAGGTAAGCAGTAGTGAAAATAACCAGGATAGGGTTTTTTGCATTGATTTTGTCCCTGGCGTTAAGCCTGACGGCGGCGGCAGTGCCTCCAGGGGAGGAACTACTAGCCTCAGGTCGCGCCGACGAGGCCATTGCCGCCCTGCATTCTCATCTTCAGGCGTCCCCTGATGATGCGGCAGCTTTCGCACTCTTGTTGCGAGCGTATTATTCCCTGCATCGTTGGGACGATGCGATTACAGCCGGACAAAAGGCGGTGGCGCTGCAACCGCGGAACAGTGATTATCACATGTGGCTGGCACGGGCTTACGGGGAGAAAGCTGAACACTCCCCTTGGTTCACGGCGCTGGCTTTCGCGCGGAAGACACGAGTGGAGTTTGAAACTGCCGTAGCCCTGAACGGCAGTAATGTGGACGCCCGCGAGGATTTGGCATCGTACTACATCGAGGCGCCATCATTCCTCGGCGGAGGCAATGACAAGGCGCAGGTACAGGCCGATCAAGTACTCGCGTTGGGAGCAGAACCTTCCGCCCTGGTTATCCGTTCGAGAATTGCCGAGTCTCAAAAAAACTACGCCTTGGCGGAACGGGAACTGCATGCGGCAATTGCGGCCAGCAATGGCAATCCGGAACCCATGCTCGATCTGGCTTCGTTCTATCGGCGCCGCGGACGTATGACGGAGATGGAGAGCACCGTCAATCAGGCGGTACAAGCCGCCACCCTTAAGCAGCATAGCAATGCTCTCCTGGACGCGGCGGGTCTACTTTACGGCGCCGGACGCAACTTCAGCGGCGCTTTACAAATGCTGCACAGCTTCATTGCCGATTCCTCGCATTCTCCGGATGCACCGGTTTATGAGGCGTATTACCTGAAGGGCGCGATCCTCGAGAAGTTGGGAGAAAAACCGGCTGCTGCCGAGCAGTACCGGGCGGCGTTGTCTCTTGCCAGTCAATTTGAACCGGCCCAATCCGCGCTCAAGAAAATAGAAAAGAACTGATGGTGCGGCGATCGGCTAAAGGTTGTCGTCTTTCGGTAGTAAGACCGGGTGCCACGGGCCATTCAATGTCTGATAGGCTATCGACCGTGACTCCTCGCGTTGCTGCAGCGGCGTTTCTCCTTCTGGCGTTTGTGCCTTGCGGCTGGGCGGAGCGGATCACGTTTCGCCAGGCGCTGGAATTGGCGATGAAACGCAGTCCGGAAGTGGGAATCGCCAGCGCCGAGGAAGTGCGGGCTCACCAGGGCTATCTGGAAACCAAGACCGGGTACATTCCTCAGATCACTGTGGGATCTGGCATTGCCAAGGTCTGGGGTTATCCCATGAGCATAGAAGGATCAGCTCCCTCGGTTTTTAATGTCAACACCCAGTCCTACCTGATCAATTGGGCGCAACGCGATTTTGTGGGGGCTGCCCATACAGATTGGAACGCTGCCGGCGACCAGCTTGAGGATCAACGCCAAGCCACATTGCTCGAAACCATCCTGGTCTACATCCAGCTCGACCAATTGACCTCATCACTTCAGACTCTGCAGCAGGAGTTGGAAGAGGCAGAGCGCCTGGAGTCCATCAGCCGTGATCGTTTGCAGGAAGGAATTGACAGCAAGCTGGATTTGTCGAAAGCCAGCCTGAATGCAGCCCAGGTTCGTCTGCGACTGACTGGCGTTCAGGGGAATGTGGATCTCTTGCACCAGCGCCTGGGACAGCTTACCGGCTTGAATCCGCATGAACTTGAAACCGATTCGAGTTCGATTCCCGAACGGCCGGAGATATCCCAGCAGGATGACGTGGCTGCCCGCGCCGTGGCCAACAATCCGGCCGTGAAGGCTGCCGAAGAAAAGGCAAAATCGAGCGAACGGCGCGCCCAAGGCGAGCACCGTCAGCTCTATCCGGCAGTCGACCTGGTGGGAAACTACGGGCTCTTTACCAAGAACTACAATTTGGACCTCTTGTTTCCTCCCGGGAAGTTTTCCACAAACAATGCCACTTTCGGAATTGATGTTCGCTTTCCGGTATTGAATTTCACGCAGCGTTCCCGGGCGACGGCAGCGGATGCGGAAGCGCTCAAGGCCCGGAAACAGGCGGATGCAATCCGGGCGCAGGTTGCCAATGATGCGTTGAGAGTGCAACGGGCCAATGCGCGCCTGACTGCCGCACGGGATGTGGCTCAATTAGAGCATGAGGTCGCGGTAGCGGAGGCGGAAGCCGCCCAAGGCCGAGTTCAAGCTGGTACCGGGACGATAAAAGACGTGGAAAAAGCTCGTATTGAAGCTGCTGACAAACAGGCCGCATTCGAGTCGGCTCAGTTTGAGCTTGACCGGGCGCGATTGCAGCTATTGCGAGTAACCGGAGAACTGGAGAAGTGGGCCTTACCGTAGCGAGCTATCAGTCGTCAGCTTTCAGCAATTAGCTTATAGATCGGCCGAGCAACCTAATGAGTAATTGGTACTCCGCAGTCGCGAGCCGCGCACATTTGTTTTGGCATGGTTGGCTGAATGCTCGCTCCAAATCTTCCGGTCTTAATTGCCCCGCGTGGCATCCAATAGCAGATTAGTCTTCAAATCGTCTGTAACCAATCGGTTTCATCGTTCGCGCTGATGGATTGCTGCGGTCGGCTATGGATGCTAGTATTAACGAGATAAGATGAGCGTATTAAGAACACTTTTCCTCAACCCTCCCTCCTTCGAGAATTTTGATGGCGGCGCCAGTTCGCGCTGGCCAGCTACTCGAGAAATTGAATCGTATTGGTATCCGGTATGGCTAGCGTATCCGGCTGGCATGCTGGATGGTTCCAGGCTTCTTGACGCGCCTCCGCACCATGTTACTGCCGAGGACGTCATGAAGATCGTGAAAGACTTCGACTTTGTAGTCTTGTTCACGAGCACCCCTGGCTTCCCTGGCGATATTCGCCTGGCTGCAGCGATGAAAGAGTCGAATCCGAAACTCAAGATCGCTTTTGTGGGTCCACACGTAACCGTGCTGCCGGAGCAGTCGTTGAGAGACGCGCCCGCAATCGATTTCGTGGTACGCAAAGAATTTGATTACGCTACGGTCGAATTCGCGCAGGGTCAGCCGCTTGAAACTATCGCGGGGGCTTCCTATCTTCGGGATGGCAAGATAGTTCACAATCCTGATCGCGCTCCGGTTTCCGATTTGGATGCCCTCCCCGATGTAACCGACATTTACAAACGCGATTTGGACGTGCGGCGTTACAATGTGCCTTTTTTGCTGAACCCGTTTGTGGCGCTATACACCACGCGAGGATGCCCTGCGCAGTGTACGTTTTGCCTGTGGCCCCAGACCCTGAGCGGTCACCCCTGGCGCAAGCGGTCTTCGGAGCGGGTGGCAATGGAAATGGCCAAGGCCAAGGAATACTGGCCATTTGTGAAGGAATTCTTCTTTGATGACGATACCTTCAACATCCAGAAGGCACGCACGATCGAGCTATGCGAAAAGCTCAAGCCGCTGAAGCTGACGTGGTCCTGCACTTCTCGTGTGACTACCGATTACGAGACCTTGAAGGCCATGCGTGATGCCGGAGGACGTTTGTTGATTGTGGGATACGAGTCCGGTGACCCGCAGATTCTGAAAAACATAAAGAAAGGCGCTACCGTCGATCGCGCCCGGCAATTTACCAAGGATTGCCACAACCTGGGCTTAACGATTCACGGCGACTTTATTCTGGGTCTTCCCGGCGAAACCCGGGAGAGCATTCGTCGCACCATTGACATCGCCAAGGAATTGGACTGCGCGACCATCCAGGTCTCGGTTGCCCACGCCTATCCGGGAACGGAGTTGTATGACTACGTAGTCAGCAATGGATACTTGGCGCCTGGTAGCATGGTGGACGCCGGCGGTCATCAACTGGCTCATATCCAGTACCCCGGCCTTCCCGCTGATGAAGTGCTGGAATCCGTACATCGTTTTTACGACGAGTATTATTTCCGGCCGAAGGCAATCTATCGCATCGTCCGCAAAGCCATCTTCCATGGCGACGATCGCCGGCGGCTTTACAAAGAGGCGAAGGCTTTTCTGAAGCTGCGCGCGCAACGCAACAAGTACGTCGCAGAAAAGCGGGTTGGCGCCGAAGTGGCCGGTTCGCAAGCACCAGCCGCAAGCAACTAGCGTGACTTTCCGCAAATACATGGTATTGTGCGCTGTAATGGTTTTGGGCGCTTGCGGCAATGTCGCCCTCTCCCGCGGCATGAAGCAAGGGCCCAGGATCTCTCTTGCCAATTGGACGGCAGTCTTCAGTGCACTGCAGAATCCCTGGGTTATCGTGGGAATTATTCTGCTGATCGGTTTCATGGCAGCCTACCTGACGGCGCTTTCCTGGGCCGACCTTACTTACGTGCTTCCGGCAACCGCTCTCAGCTACCTTGTCATCGCCACGCTGGCCGTCACTTTTCTCCATGAAAGCGTCAGTTCGAGGCGCTGGGTTGGCATCCTGCTGATTGCCGCCGGCGTGGGCGTTGTCTCGCGCGGACCTTCAATCACGACCCAGGAAGACCCTCCGAACATTCCAGAACCGGTATCACCGTCAGAAGGGCTGTCCGAGGGCTGATCCCCATGAAAATTACCTGGCTCCTCATCGCGCTGGTGGTGCTCGAATCGACAGCAGGGGATATTTTGATTTCACGGGCGATGAAACAGATTGGAGACCTGCACGCGCTACTGGCACGAATAGGTCTGGTGCGAGTGATTGGGCGTGTACTGACGGACCGGACATTCTTGTCGGGCATTTTCTTCATGGCACTGGCATTCTTCAGTCTCCTGGCAGCGCTGTCGTGGGCCAACGTAAGCGTCGTGGGGCCGGCCACCACCTCCCTCACCTTCATTACAGATGCGTTTGCCGCGCAAATCTTCCTGAAGGAGCGGGTCGACCGGCGGCGCTGGGCCGCCGCGCTGTTCGTCGCCGGCGGTGTGGCTCTGCTGGTCTGACGCTTTCAGAATTCGGATTTAAGATTTCAGATTAATTCCATACAGGCCGTCGCTTTGCCTTACCTGAAGTGCGCTAATCTTAAATCTGCAATCTGCAATCTGAAATATCATGATCCGGCGCTCTGACATTCTTTTCTTCTTCGGCGTAATCCTGGCGCTTTACGCCGCCTGGCTGGCGCGCGACGTTCTGTTACTGATCTACATCAGCGCCTTGTTTGCGGTGGTGCTGATGCCGGCAATCAACGGCGTGCGGCGCCTGCGGATTGGCCGATGGCGTCCGGGCAAAGGAATGGCTATCGCCATTATCCTGCTGGCCGGGCTCACGCTGTTAGCCCTGTTCCTTGCTTTTGTTGCGCCGCCGATTTTTCATGATGCGCAGGCCTTCGCGGCCGATTGGCCGGACCATGTGCCGCAAATTGTCAGCAGGGTCCACCGTCTGCCGTTTACTTCGCGCATCAATGCGGCGTCACTGCAAAAGACTCTCGACCGTATGTCCAACACTATGCTGGGGGAGTTGTTCGTTTTCTCGCGGAATGTCGCCGGCGGGGTCTTCTGGTTCTTTATCTGGCTGATTTTGACGCTCTATTTCATTGCCGACGGCGAGCGGGCGTTCAACTGGTTCTTGTCATTGTTTCCGGCGGCGCCGCGCAATCGCCTGGAGCCGACGTTACTGCGGGCGGAAACACGTGTCCAGAAATGGCTTATCGGGCAGGGAGTTCTCATGCTCATGATGGGGAGCGCCAGCGCACTGGTGTTTGGAATTCTTGGTGTAAAGTACTTTTATGCCCTCGCCGTATTCGCCGGGCTTGCGAACATGGTGCCTTTTATTGGGCCGGTGAGTGCGGCTGCTCTCGCCTCGCTGCTCGCAGGAATCGACTCTTGGACCAAACTTTTCGGCGTTCTCATTTTCTATTTTGTTTATGAGCAAATTGAGAACGGTATCCTGATCCCCCGCATCATGAAGTCCACCCTGGACTTGCCGCCTCTGGCGGTGATCATCGCACTAAGCGTCGGCGGTGCCCTGGCCGGAATCCTGGGCGCATTGGTTGCTGTGCCAACGGCCGCCCTGGTTGCCGTGCTCTTGGAGGAATACGTGGTAACACCACACAAGGCCCAAAGGAGCCCATAGCTGAAGCCTTGTGGTGAGCAACCGGCGACGGACTACTATTCCTTCAGCTTGAGCCGGCTTTTGTTTTCTTCCAGAAAGTCGCGCAACGGGCCGGCCACATCGAGCAAACGCACCCATTGTTCGTAATAGAGCGTTACCGGAAAGCGACCAAGGCCATATACGCTTACGCCTCCTTTATCGCTGACACGGAAATCCAATTCGCGCTTGCGAGGGCCCTGTTTTTCCAATTCGGCGACTCGAGCCCTCAGTTCCTCATAGGTTGGTTCGGCCATTCTTTTCTCTCCTGTCGTAACAGCTAACTACTCAATTACCGAGGCCGGCAGAGCGACGTTACGCAAAAACTCCGCGGCGGCTTCGGGCAACACCGTATTCACAAACGTACCGGACCCGAGTTCAAAGCCTGCAACCCGCGTTAGCCGCGGAATCACACTCAGGTACCAGTGATAATAGCTTACCGACGCGTATTCGTGCGGCGCCGTGCGGATGGTGTAGTTGAAATCGGGATTGTTCAGGCCGAAATACAGCTTTGCAAGCACTTCCTTAAGCACCCGCGCCAGGTCGTCAATCTCGGCGTTCTGAATAAATCCGAAGCTGGCCATGTGCCGCCGCGGATAAATGTGGGTGCAAAAGGGCGTGGACGAAGCGTACGGTTCCAGGGCCACGAAATGATCGGTTGCCAGCACGATACGCGCCGCTTCTTCCAATTCGTCCTTGAGCGTCACGCAGAAAACGCATTCTCCAAAATCGTCATAATGGCGAATCGCTTCCTGCATGCGGCTGCGCACCTGCGTCGAAATCACCGGAGCGGCAACTAGCTGGGAGTGCGGGTGTTCCAGGCTGGTGCCGGCATCCACGCCGTGGTTCTTGAAAATCGTGATCTGTGCGATTCGCGGGTCTTCGCTGAGCTCAGCGTAACGACGGCGAAAGCATCGCAGGATCTCGGCGACATGGGCATCCGTCATCAAGGCCGTGACCCGGGCATGATCGGGTGTTTCGACGATGACTTCGTGCACGCCGAATCCATCGATGGAATGATGGGCCCGTCGAAAAAATCGTCTCGGTTCAACGTCCCGCGAGAGAGCGGGAAACCGGTTGGGGATGACACGCGCATCCCACTGACCATCGCGAGCACCATCCGGCAATCGGGCAATTTCAGGCGGTGTAAGGTGCTCATTTCCCGGACAAAACGGGCAGTCAGGATCGTAATGCGGAAGCACTTTCGGTTGCCGTCTTACCGCCAACTGTTCAGGGCNNAGGGCGTTTCGCTCGTTCGGTCGCGATGATGACCCATTCCTTGGTAAAGCGATTTTGGCGCAGTTCGGGCAACCAGTCACCTCAAAGTAAAAACACATTCTACGGGAGATTCTTCTGCCCAGACTCAGATTCGTCTTCCGTTGAGCGCCTGTCCTTATCGCGGGAAATGATGTAGTCAAGGAAAATGGCGGCGCAATCCTCGCACCGGTACAAACGGCGCAAGGTCAGAAGGTTGTAAAGTTTTTCCGTCAAATGGCCCGCCCTCGACGGATGGTTCCGGTGGCTTTCACACTCCGGACAATAGCGCATGTGGCCAATTATAGTGAAGGAAAGATCGCAGAAAAGTAAAATACGATCTCGATAAAGGGTGCATGAATGGCCTTACATAAAGAAATAGAAATTAAGTTTATTGTCGCCGATCCGCCAGCGCTACGGAACAAGCTGCGGAAGTGCGGTTTTTGTGAGGTTACTCCGCGCACGCGCGAGATGAATTCCCTCTACGACACGCCCCGACAGGATTTGCGGCGCAGAGGAGAGTTATTGCGCATTCGCAGGTATGGCGTGCGCTGGGTACTGACACACAAGGCGAAAGCCCAGAGTGGCCGGCATAAGAGCCGGGTCGAGACTGAGACCGGCATCGACAATGGGAGTAAACTCGCACTAATCCTGCTTGCCTTGGGATTCCAGTCCTGGTTCCGATACGAGAAGTTTCGCAGCGAATGGAGCGATGGCAAGGGCCATGTCGTGATTGACGAGACCCCCATCGGCTGGTTTTCTGAGATCGAGGGACCGCCCCGTTGGATTGACGCCACCGCAAAACGACTGGGAGTTCCGCGTGAGCAATACCTCACTTCCAATTACGCTCAGATGTTTCTTGACTGGAAAGCCAGAACCGGCAGTGATGCCAACGAGATGACGTTCAAGGCAACGAAGGCTGGGTGCAAAAATGCGCGCTGATCGCCTTAACCAAACCTGGAATGTTGTATTCCTTTGCCTCAAGCGTCGCCGGCAGGTTCAATCGCTGGAGCGTAGCCGTCGTGACCGGACCAATCGAGGCCAGGACAATTTCGTCCAACAGTCCTGAATAAGCGGCGTTCGCGCCGATCAACTTCAGAAAATTCGTGGCCGTAGAAGACGACGTAAACGTGATTACGTGCGGGCGGCGGTTATTGCTCTTGAGCGCTGCCAACAAACGAGATTTCGAAGCATGAGGAACTACGGTTTCGTAAGCCTCTACGACGCGTACTTCAGCGCCCGCCTTGCGCAATTCCGATGGGATGACATCCCGGGCGACCCTGGCGCGTACCAGTAGCACAATCTTTCCCTTCACCCTTGCCCTGAGCCGGTCGACAACCGATTCGGCGACGTATTCCTTGGGCATTATATCCACACGCAATCCGCGCCTCTCAATAGCCGCTCGCGTGGCCGGGCCAATCGCTGCGATTCGCAAATGTCCAAGTTCCTCTGACCTTATGCCGAGCTTCTCAAGCCGTTCAAACAGCGAGTTGACGCCATTCGCGCTCGTCAGAATGAGCCATTGATAATCGGTGTGGCGTCGCAGCGCGTTATCCAGTGGTTTGAAGGAACGTGGCCGGCGAATCTCAATGAATGGAACCTCAAGGACGGTGGCACCCAGGGCGCGCAGTCTGCGGGACAAGTCCCCGGCCTGTGCCTTAGCGCGGCTAACGAGAATGCGCCGGCCGATCAGGGGCAATCCAAATTTTGGGATTTTGGATTTAGGATGCAAAGTCTTGAGTTCCTTCAAGAATTCGCCGGGCTTTGCAGCGTGCGACATAGCGAGCTTGCGGTCACCTCTAAGGCAACACCAATGATCTTGTCATCCTGATTGAAATTGATTGCAATAGCACCCTAAGGTCCGTTTGGTTCCTCTGAAGTCTGACCATGCACCTCGTCGAGAATTTCCTGCGCACCCATCCGTAGCAGCTCCTGGCCCACCGCGCGGCCAAGTTGCTCCGGGTCGGTTCCTGTTTGAGACACGCGCAAAACGCTGGAGCCGTCCGGGCGCGCCACAATCGACTGAAGCGTCAGCATCGCACCGTCCATCCTCGCCAAGGCGCCGATCGGCACCTGACACCCGCCGCCCAGCGAAGCCAACAATGCCCGTTCACAAGAGGTGGTCGCCCGCGCCGCAGCGTCATCAAGGAAATTCAATGCCTGCCGCATGGAATCGTCCCCGGTGCGAATTTCGATTCCCAAAGCTCCCTGCCCGGCTGCCGGGCACATCACTTCCGGCGAAATTATCTCGCGCACCCATTCGGTACGACCGAGGCGATTCAGCCCCGCAGCCGCCAGGATGACCGCCTCGTATGCGCCAGCCTCGAGCTTGCGGATCCGCGTATCCACGTTGCCTCGAAGGGGGTGGATGTCCAAATCGGAACGCACGGCTTTGAGTTGCGCCTGTCTGCGCAGGCTGCTGGTGCCGACCCGGGCACCCAACGGCAGGTCCCGTATGCTGGCGTAGCTGCGGGAGAGGAATACGTCGTTCGGAGGTTGCCGTTCGGTCACAGCCGCAAGTTCAAACTGGCCGGGCAGTTCGGTGGGCAGGTCTTTCAGGCTGTGAACGGCGAGGTCGATACCTCCGCGGGCCAATTCTTCCTCGATCTCCTTGGTGAAAAGGCCCTTGGTGCCCACCTTCGAAAGGGCAACATCGGTAATCTTGTCGCCAGTGGTGGTAATCACCCGAATTTCGACTTGATGACCGCGAGAGCGCAGCAGTGCAGCAATATGATTTGCCTGCCAGAGGGCGAGTTGTGAACCACGGGAACCGATGCGCATAAATAGTAGCTGGTAGGTCAGACCGCGTTGAAACGTTAATTCTACCAGCCACTAGCTACTAGCTACTGTCTACTAGCTACTGACTATTCACTACTCGCTCAAATTAAAGAGCCGGCGCACCAGTTCGATTACTGTGGTTGGGTCCTGCTTACCGGGTTCGCGCGCGGCCGATTTCAGCGTGACGATCGGGGTGTGCATGATCTTGTTGACAATGCCATGGGACAGCGCCTCGACAGCCATCTCCTGTTCCGGGCTCAGCGTTCCTAAGCGGCCACGAACGCGGTCGAGTTCAGCCTGGCGAATCATTTCCAGGTGTTCCTGCAGGGAAACGATGGTAGGTACTACCCCTGCGGTCTGCAGGCGCGCCAGGAAGCGTTCGACTTCTTCCTCGATTAAGGTCTCCGCGCGACGCGCTTCGCCGGCACGATCAGCCACATTGGAGGAAACCACCGACTGCAAATCATCGATGTCGTAGACAAACATCCCGTCCAACTCGTTGACTGCGGGGTCCACATCCCGGGGGACTGCAATATCGATGAAAAACATTGGCTTGTTACGCCGCTTCTGAAGAAACTTTTCCGCATGCTCTTTGCGAAAGATAAAATGCGGGGCGCCGGTCGAGGTAATGACGATGTCGGCACGGTCGACGGTTTCATAGAGTTGCTCGAAGTTCATGGCCTGCCCGTTGAACTTTTCCGCCAGGTGCACTGCACGGTCATATGTTCGGTTGGCCACAAAGACGGACCCGGCGCCGTGAGCGCGCAGGTGGCGCGCGGCCAATTCGCACATCTTGCCGGCACCGACCAGGTACACGGTGCGGCCATTCAGAGTGCCGAATACTTTCTTGGCGAGCTCTACGGCAACGGACGCCACCGAAACCGCCGAGGCGCCGACTGCGGTTTCATTCCGCACTCTCTTGGCCACGGCAAACGCGCGAGTGAACAGTGCGTCCAATTGTGAACTGAGCGTGCCTGCGGCACGTGCCACCGCGTAGGCTTCCTTTACCTGGCCCAGGATCTGGGGTTCTCCGACGATCATGGAATCCAGGCTCGACGCCACCCGGAAAATGTGCCGGACGGCATCCTTTTCCCGATATTCGTAAACGTAATTCTGGAATTCGCTCGGGGGAGCCGCAAAGTAATCTGCGAGGAACCCGGACAGTCCGCTCGTTCCATTTACCGCACGTGCCACAAACTCTACGCGATTGCACGTGGAGACGATTAACGCTTCCTCGACACCGGGGTATTTTGCCAACTGCTGCACAGCATCGGGCAGGCGAGACTCCGGGATGGCAAAACGTTCCCGTACGTCCACCGGCGCAGTTTTGTGGTTTACCCCTATCAGCAAGAAACTCATGGTGCGACAAACCTGTGCAGAGGGCTAAAGAAATTAGCAACCCAGGTGCCTAACGCCACAATGAAGGCACAAGCGCCCAGAAATGCGGCGCGGCGACCGCGCCAGCCATTGTTCCAGCGCGTATACAACAACACCACATAAACGGACCACATGAGCAGCGAGAGCATCACCTTGGGATCGAAAAAATAGACAGGGCCGAACTTGGCCTGGGCGATGACGGCCCCCGCCATCAGGCCAAAGGTCATGAACGGAAAACCTAAGAGCAGAGATTTATATCCAATGTCGTCAATAGTTTCGAGTGAGGGAAGCGAAGACATGGAACCGCTGCGCATTCCCTTCCCTTTGCCCTTGAGATTTCGCACTTGCACGAGGTAAAGGACGCTGGCCGCAAAACTCAGAAAGAGCGCGGCATAACCCGTCAGAATGAGCCCCACGTGCACAAACACCCAGCCGTTGTGCAGCAGCGGGTTACTCAAATCCACGGGAGCCTGGGCGATGGTGGAAGCAAATGCCAGGAGAAAAACCAGCGGAAAAACAAACAACCCCGGCGAGGTCGTCTTGTACCGGACCCGAATCACCATGAAAATAAGCATGAGGAGAAATGCCAACAGCGATTCGGAGTAGTGGATGGAAGCAAGGGTGAGGTGCTCCATTATGCCCGCCTCAGTAAGGGACACAAAATGAAAGACCATCCCGAGGCTGACAATGGGAACGATTATTCTCTGCCAGGACTCTCCACGCTTGCTCAGTAAAGCCAGCGCATAGAGCAATCCGGCGGCATAGCAACCCACCGCGACACGAAGCCAGAATAAAGGCATAAATAGAGCGGGAAAGTGCGTGAAAAGCTGATTATATCGCAGTAATCGAGAAGGTCGATTGCGGATCGACCCGCAATCATCCGCTATTCTGCCAGGCGCAGGGACTCCAGTAGGCCCTTAATCTGGTTTGCGCCGATGGCCAGGCGCCTGTTCCCCTCCACGAGATCCTCATCCTGGTCAAAACCTTGAAAAAGGCGCAGCTTTGCGGCCGCATACTGCTCCGCATCTGAGAGAGCGCAGCCATGCTCGGCGGCCCAGTGCGCCAGAGCATCCGTACGCAAAAAGACGCTGATTGCATAAAACGCGCCATGGCCAGTATTTACGTCGAAGATGTATTCAGCTCCAGGCGCATTCGGGTCTCCCGCCAGCGCAGCCCGCTTGCCGACGAAGTAGTACTGGTACACGTATCCGCTCTCAGCGGTGTAGGTCTTCATGCGGCGAATAGGCATAGGAAGATTGGACTTGGGATTTAGGATCTAGGGTTTCAGAAAACCAATCAGATCGCTTGCCGAAATCCCAAATCCGAAATCTTAAATCCCAATTCTTTTTTATTCTGGTGCTGCCTCCCGCAGCCGCGCCGCTGCGGTTTCCGAAGTCACCGGCGTAAAGTAAACCTCCTTGACAGTATAGGACTTCACCTTTCCTGCCACGATCGGCAGGATTTCAATGTGCCAGTGATAATCGTCGTCAATGGTCTGCCAGTACTTGAGTACTTCGGACTTGTGGAGCGTATTCGGCGAGGTATGCAACACCAGGTGAAAGCCATTGGAAAGCGCCCGAATCCGGTTCAGCGTGCGTCGTAGCAGTGAAGCCAAATCGTGCAAGCCGCCCGCCTTGGTAATGGAAAGCCGCTCGAAGCTGGCTTCATGCACTCGCGAAATGAGCCATGTCTCATAAGGCACTCGCGGAGCGTAGGGACACAGTGCCGCATAGTCGCCACGGGTTTCAACCATGCGTATCGCCTGCCGTTCTTCCTGGGCCAGGATGTCGCAGAAAACGCAGCGTTCCTTCGCAAGGAAATACTCGCGCGCGGCGCGAAGCTCGTACAGGACGCGGCGCGGCACGAACGTAGTGGCAACCAGTTGAGAGGTAGGATGGCCGAACTCCTGTCCGGCGATGGCATCCTGGTCCTTGAATACGCTTACGTACTTGAAGCGGGCATCGCGCTTCAAGTCGAGGACGCGGTGGGCAATCAACATGAGGAACTGCTCAATCTCCGCATCGCTGGCTTCCCATAACGGCCTGTCATGGTGCGGATTTTCAACCAGCACTTCGTGAGCGCCCACCGAGCGCATACGATCATATATTCCGTTGCCATGGCGCTGTGGCTCGCCCTCTATGCGATATAACGGCGCTGGATGCACCACGGCCCGGGCCGACCAACCCCCGTCGGGCGACGGCATGCTGGAGATTACCTGCGCGCCGGTCGGTGTCTCGGGACAAAAGCGGCAGAAGCGCTCGTCGCCGACGGAAACCGGCGCATCGTCCCCGGTTATGACCCATGATCGCGTGATTGGATCTTTGCGGAGTTCCATAGACTCCTAGTGTGCGGTTTCCCGCCGCTACTTTCAAGCCCACAAGACGTATCAGATTGCAATGGAGACGCGCGGCTTTGCGTGAACTGGTGAGGTGGGTAAGCGCCTTCAGGTTCTCCCGCTTATCGCCGATGCATCTTTGCTGGCCGCATCCTCGGCCGTCTTGCCCAAGGCCCGGAGTTCCGCCAGCGCCGCGGCCACTTCCCTGCCCTTGGCTTCGATAAAGTCGAGTAGTTCCTCCGGCGTCCGCATGTCTTCGTTAGACTTGGCGTTAGGATGCACGGCCTTCAGGTCGTAGTTCCGGGTATTGATTTCCTCCCGTGTGATCGTCCAGCTCTGGTCGCTGTCGGCCCGGCCGGGCAGCAGGCGAAAGAATTCCTCGAAGTCCGCGGCGGTAAGTGGATTTTTCTTGCCGACCTTGCGCTGGGACAAATCGTAATACCAAACGCGTTCTGTCGGCCCGCCCTTGCTGAAGAAGAGTAGATTGGTTTTCACCCCAGCGCCTGCGTTTACGAACGCGCCTCCTGGGAGGCTGACGATGCACCATAAATCGCAGTCGTCCAGCAATTTGCGCTTGGTCTGCACAAAAGCCGTTTCGTTGGTACGGAAGAGCACGCCTTCATCGAGCACGATGCCACAACGGCCACCGGGCTTCAGCGAATTGATGACGTGCTGCAGGAACAAGATCTGCGTGGCCCCGGTCTCGTAGGCAAATCGCGTCTGCGCTTCCTTGCCGCCGAATGGAGGATTGGTGAGCACCACGTCGTAGAGGCTGGGAGCGCTTTG
>JBEKOS010000170.1:0-8338 GCA_049521535.1 Terriglobales bacterium
GAAACCGTTGCCGGAGTTGCCGCCAACATCGTTGAGGTCGAGGGCACGGCGCCCGGCCTTGGCAAAGTCCGAATTTGGGTCGCGCAAAAAGGAAATTTCCCCCTGAAATGGGTGAATGTTTCTGCCGACGGCCAGGAACAAACTCTGCTTGAAGTCAAGCAACTCAGTTTTGCCAAGCCTCCGGCTGCCGACCTTGCACCGCCTTCGGGGTGTGGCGCGATTCAGGGCGAATCGAATGCGACGGGCGGGCATGCCGAGGTGTCGGTGGGTAAATCCAACGCCGAGGATCAGAGCCTGGCTGCGGCGGTTGGCGGACACTCCCGGGATTACGTCGATGCCACGCATCCGCCAGAGGAGACCCTCACTGCAGGCTGCCAGGTCTCGTTCAAGATCGTACATGCCGGCACCTTGGCGCCAATCACGAGCGGCTTCAGGGTGAAGCTCGATTCCACGAGTTCTAACTACAACGAGGCGAACCAGCATGATGTAACCGCGCAACTGCAAGGCGGAGTCCTGCGTATTGATCGTGCGCCGCAACATTTTTATCTCGACGTGGAATTTGCCAATAGCGGCGCCAGCGCGCTGATCTACACACGCTGCCCAAAATCCCCAATGGACCTGTTGCTGGTGTGGAAACCCGGCGATGCCAAGGCCAACCAACCGCCTGACGGCCATTGGCTTTGGGTCAATCCGGCGAAGCAGTAGAACGTACGGTGACCGCCCTTTGGGTCAACATTAGGCCCTTCAAGCGCTCGCACTTACGGCAGCGCAATGTAAACTTAGGGTTGATAATCTTCCAATAAGGACAGAGTATTGAGCCGATTCAAGACAGCCGTGATTGTCGGAGCGCAGTGGGGCGACGAGGGCAAAGGCAAGATCGTAGATGTGCTCTCCGACAATTTTGCCGTAGTGGCCCGTTATGCCGGAGGCCACAATGCCGGCCATACGGTAACCATCCATGGCCAGCGCTTCGTGCTTCAATTGGTGCCCTGCGGAGTACTCCGCGCCGGATGCACGGGCGTGATCGGCAACGGCGTGGTGTTCGATCCCATAGCGTTCCTTAAGGAAGTGCAGAGGCTGCGGGAGGCGGGCGTGCGGGTGGAGGGAGGCCCGGGCGGCAATCTGTTCATCAGCAATCGCGCCCATGTGATCCTGCCTTATCACCGAATGATTGAGATCGCTGCCGAGACGGCGCCCGGCAGGGTCAAGATCGGCACCACGTCGCGCGGCATTGGTCCGGCCTATGAAGACAAGATGTCGCGCCGTGGCCTGCGGGTGGCCGACCTGCTCGATTCGGACCTGCTCAAGCGCCACATCGAAAACGCCTGTCACGAGAAGAACGAAATCGTGCACGCTTTGTTCAACCATGAGCCGCTTGACCCGGACGCTATCTATGCCGAGTACGCGCAAGCGGCAGAACAGGTGCGTCCGTTCGTCGCGGATACGGCGTTGCTGTTGAACCAGGCCATTGCGCGGGGTGAACCCGTTATGTTCGAAGGCGCGCAAGGCACCATGCTCGATATCGACCATGGCACCTTTCCCTTTGTGACCTCATCCAGCGCAACCTCGGGTGGCGCGACCATCGGTACGGGTGTTCCTCCCACCGCCTTGGAAACCGTGATTGGCGTGAGCAAGGCGTATTGCACGCGCGTCGGAGAAGGCCCTTTTCCAACGGAACTGCATGATTCTACCGGGCAACTGCTGCGGGATCGCGGGCGCGAGTATGGAGCGGTTACGGGCCGTCCGCGGCGTTGCGGCTGGATGGATTTGCCCTTGCTGCGTTATGCCGTCATGGTCAACGGAATCACCTGGCTGGTGATTACCAAGCTGGATGTTCTCGACGAGTTGCCGGAAATTCTGGTGTGTACCGCGTATAAAGTGAACGGCAAAGAGGTGACTGAGATTCCCTCGCAGGCTGCGGGTTACGGCCAACTGGAGCCGGTTTACCAGACGGTTCCGGGATGGCGCACCAGCACGCTGGGCATCAACCGCCTCGATGCACTGCCTGCGGCTGCACGGGATTATATGGCATTGCTGGAAAGGGAAACGGGCGCACGGATTGGCATGATTTCCACCGGGCCGGACCGCGATCAGACCATCATGGTGGGAGAATTTGCCCGCGAGATGCAGCACTGAAGCGGCTTTGCCAACAACCGCGAGTCGGGAGCCAAAACGGGTTATGCAGGCAGCCAATAGTTTAGGAGCCAAGAGCGATTTATGTTAGCCCTCATTGTTAATTTCAGCGTTCGAGCCGGTGATGAAGATAAGGCCAGAGAATACATGTGTATTCTGGAGGAACACACGCGGCGGGAACCCGGGTGTCGCCAGTACATAGGACACCAGTCCACGGATGATCCGCGCCGCTTTCTGTTTTACGAGTTGTATGACGACCAGGCAGCGCTGGATGCACACCGCGCCTCTCCGCACTATGAGCGTTTCGTGACCAATGGTTTGCTCAAGCTAATCGAGACGCGCGTCACTGGCCTCTTTCAGACGGTGAGCTAAGACAAAGGAGTAATCCGGGCTGGTTTTGCCGACAGCGGAGAGCCAATAGCCAGGAGCCTTTTACGCTGCCGGCTCCGGCTTCTTCTTGTCCAGCATCAGCACGCCTCCGCGGGCATAGGAATCCTTTGGCACCTCGACAAAAGCAATGCTGATTCCTTCCGTGGCCGTGCCGATTTCTTCCGCGAGCACCTGGGTGATGCGTTCGCTGACCTTGCGCTTTTGCTCGGTCGTGCGTCCCTGGAGCATGGTAATTTGAACGTGAGGCATGATTGGGATTTATAATGGTTACTCTGAAGTTCACAGAGCGCCGAATACAGATTATAAACTTCCCGGACGGATTGCCCCGCAAGTTTTTTATTGCCAGCGGGTTCTTTAATTGATAGAAACAAGGTAGTTGAAGTCGCCATGAGGCATATCAAGGTCTTATTTGTCTTATTACTTCTTGCGGGCGCAACTCGCGTCTATGCCGATGCGGCGCTGCTTTTGCAGGAGCCTTACGGGCAATATGGATTCATGAATCCGACCGGGCACGCAGCCGTTTACCTGACGAATGTGTGCGCCGCCTCACCTGTGGAATTGCGGCGCTGCCAGCCCGGAGAGCGGGGAGTGGTGATCAGCCGTTATGGCGGGATTGCGGGATACGACTGGATTGCCATGCCCGTAATACCTTATTTGTACGCGGTCGATGATCCGTCTGAAATACCCTCAAGTCCTGACAAGGCTGCGGTCGCTGCGCTGCGTGATTCGTACCGCCGCGCGCACCTGGAGAGCCTGGCGCCCGACACCGCGGAAGACAAAGCCCCGGGCGGAGACTGGGTGCAATTGGTGGGCGCGTCGTATAACCGCAAGATTTATGGCTTCGAGTTCCGCACCAGCGACGCACAGGACGACGAACTGATTCAGGCCTACAACGCGCGCGACAACCACACCCATTTCAATCTGTTGCTGTTCAACTGCGCGGATTTCGCGCGCACCATGGTCAATTTCTACTATCCCAAGGCCACCCATCGCAGCATTCTCTTTGACATGGGAATCACCACGCCCAAGCAGCTTGCCAAGTCGCTGGTGCATTACAGCCGAAAGCATCCCGACCTGCAATTGGCGAGGTTCAGCATTCCTCAGGTTCCCGGCAACCGTCCGCATAGCACCACCCCTCGAGGTGTCGTCGAGGCCCTGTTGATGTCGAAGAAGTATTTGGTTCCGCTGGCTATATTCCACCCGTTCGTGACCAGTGGTGTGGCGGTGGCCTATTTTGCCGTAGGACGCTTTAATCCGGCGAAAGGCGCTGCTCCGCTGGTGGCTTCAGAGTGGACGGATTCGCCGATCATTGCCGGAAAGTTTCAACCGCAAAACCCTATCCACCCCCCGGATTCTGTCGGCTCGCTGGCTGAGCGCGATGAATTCGGAAATGGCGGCAGCACACGGGATGAGAGCGCGGCGGTTAACTTGGATACACCGCACCCGGTCGAGTAGTAAGAACCAGTCGACAGTCGCTTGTCGTTAGTCCAAGCTTCCCGTAGCTTCGCCCGGGTATTTTACCGAGCCATTTCCGTCGGAGATCAGAACCGATAGAATATTCGCAAGCCGGTCAAGATCACGACGGCCGGTCGTACGATCTTTCCTAGTGCGAGAGTGGCGGAATTGGCAGACGCACCAGACTTAGGATCTGGCGGGGAAACCCGTGGGGGTTCGAGTCCCCCCTTTCGCACCAAATTCACATCGTAAAAGGCAGCAGGGGTTCCCTTCGGGCCCGCTGTACGGGACCGTCCCTGCTGCCTTTCCCCTCCGCCTGTTTGCGGAGGAACCTCTGGGTGCGCCACCCCTGGTTGGCCGCTTGCCTACTACCCCTTCACAACGGGGCCACCCAGCGCTCTTGCCACGAGTTCCAGCTTAAGCCGTACCGGGCGGTTTTGTATCCGCGAACATGGCGCGCGACATTACGCAGGTAATCTGCAGCAGGGAAGGTAGGTGGGGGCCGGTATGCCCGGCCCCGAAGAGATTTTGGCTGGATTCAGGTGGCGTTGACTGGAACCTTAGTCGGGTTCCCGAGTCTTTGTTGTTACTGACAGTCTCTCTCCCGTCAGCGGATTTGCCCAGATTACGTTCGTGATGTACGGTGTCTAAAAGTAACCTTTCCAAGTGGAGGCGCACGGTATCCGTTTTCATCCCGTACAATGGCTTTTTGCGGAAATACGAAAAGAGAATCATATGGCGACTCCTCCCAAAATCAATCTTTCTGTCCGCGGGGACTACCGCGAGGGTTATGCGAACAGCGTGCAGGTGCGCTGGAGCGTATGGGATTTTTTCCTCAGCTTCGGGACTTTTCAGCAGCAGTCGGAAAACGCCGTGGAGATCGAGAATTTCCAGGGAGTGTATCTGAGCCCGCAGCAGGCCAAGGCGCTGATGATGATCCTGGAACAAAACGTGGCCAACTACGAGAAGACGTTTGGCGAGATCAAACTCGATCCACGGTTTGCCCCTCCCGGCACTGTCAACTGAGTTGCGCGTGACTCCGCCACTCACACAGCGCAACCCGCTGCCGGCGCCGCTGCTTTTTGCACTGATATTCTCCGCCGTCTGGCTGCTGCACGCGCCGCTCCTGCGGCTTCCGTACTTTTGGGATGAGGCCGGTTATTTTGTGCCTGCCGCCCGCGACCTGCTGCTGACCGGCGATCCGGTTCCCGCTTCCACTTTGAGCAATGCGCATCCGCCGCTGGTCATGGCATGGCTGGCTTTCTGGTGGAGGTTTTCCGCTTACACTCCCGCTGTCACCCGCACGGCGATGTTGCTGGTCGCTGCGTTTACGCTAACCGGCGTGTTCCGCCTGGCGAGGCAGGTCAGCAACCTGCAGGTGGCAGTTGCCGCGACTGCGCTGACCGCAGTCTATCCGGTCTTCTTTGCGCAGAGCTCGCTGGGACATCTCGACATGATGGCCGCCGGTTTTACCATATGGGCGCTGGCATCCTACCTGCGTGGAAACCGCTGGTACGCCATTGGGTTGTTTGCCCTGGCCGGCATGGCCAAGGAAACGGCCCTGATCGCGCCCTTTGCGCTATTGGCGTGGGAGGCTTTCGGCAGGCTCAACTTGCGTCTGTGGGAATCTCAGGTTGCCTTCTGCGGGCACAACTGGTGGCGGACCCTGGCGCTCGCGTTGCCATGTGTGCCGCTTGCGGGATGGCTCGCGTATCACTATTTCCGCACCGGCATCGTATTCGGAAACCCGGAGTACTTTCGCTACAACGTCGGCGCCACGCTGCACCCGGTACGCTTCGTGCTGGCCCTGGCGCAACGGTTTTGGCAGTTGTTTGGCTACCTCAATATGTTCGTGCTCACCACTGCGGCGGCTTTGGCGATGCGTCGCGCTCCCGTCCCAATTAATGGGCAATCGTCCGAAGAAGCAGACGAACGGCCCCGGATTGAGGTCTCCGTGCAGTTGGTGTTTGGCGTGGTAATTCTGGCTTATCTGGTTGCCCTTTCGGTCGTTGGCGGCGCAGTGCTCGCGCGTTACCTGCTGCCGGTGTATCCGCTGGTGATTCTGGAGGCGGTGGCGACGCTGTGGCGGCGCCTTCGCTGGTGGACTGTGGCGGCGGGCGTGGTGGCGGCGGCGTTCGTCGCCGGACTTCTTGCGTATCCGCCCTACCGCTTTGCCCCGGAAGACAACCTGGCTTATGCGGACTTCGTCCGGCTGCACAAGCAGGCTGCCGTCTGGTTGGCGAAGCGGCCGCAACCGCCGCGCGTATTGACGGCCTGGCCGGCGAGCGACGAATTGCAGAAAACGTATCTTGGCTACGTCAAGCGCCCGATCGAGGTCGTGCCGGTCGAGGATTTTACCTCGCAGCAGTTGTCCGGTGGAGCGGCAGGCCGGCAGTTCGATTACGCGCTGATCTTCCCCACGAAGTACGAGCCTCCAACCCGGATGCCGCGCTGGTGGGAGCGGCTCCAGGTTCGCTATTTTGATTACCACCATGACGTCCCGCCCGAAGAGGCCGCGAGAATTCTGGGTGGCCGCATCATTTACCTCGACCAGCGCGGAGGCGAGTGGGTGGCGATTATTGCACCTAACGCGAACTGAGGCGTGACCACGGAAGGCACGGAATGAACAACGACTGGGAGACTCGGGGACTGGGAGACTTGGAGCCCCGGGAACTGCCGCTGGGGTTTGTCTCCCCGTCCCAGTGTCTCGACGTCTTTTCTTTCTTCTGTCTATTCCGCGCCTTCCGTCGTTAGTTCTTTCCCGCAAGGCGGGTGGCCGTGCGAAAGATCTTCATGAACATAGCGCGAGTCAGCTTGCCGGTCTGGGTATTCTGGTTGGATGGGTGATACGAAGCGATCAGCGTTTGCCCGTTCGGCAAGTCATATTGGGCGCCGTGCCCGAAAACATACGCTCCCCGTTTGGGAACGATTCCACGACGCTTCAGGTGGTTGAGATAAGCATCGAAGGCAATCCGGCCCAGGGCGACCACGACCCGGATCGAGGGCAGCAAGGTCAGCTCACGATCGAGAAAGTCTGCACACCGGCTCATTTCGTCCGGCAGTGGCTTGTTGTCGGGAGGAGCGCAGCGCACTGCCGCGGTGATGTAGCACCCGGTCAGGCGCAGGCCGTCGTCGCGGCGGAGGCCCTCAGGCTGCGACGCGAAGCCGGTGGCATGGAGCACGTCAAACAGAAACCGTCCCGACGAATCGCCGGTGAACATGCGCCCGGTGCGATTGGAACCGTGCGCTCCGGGCGCCAGGCCCAGGATGAACACGCGCGCGTTGACATTGCCAAAGCCGGGCACCGGCCGTGCCCAGTATTCCCATTCGCGAAAGGCGCGGCGCTTTTCGCGGCCGATGGCCTCGCGGTGCGCGACCAATCGAGGGCAGCGCGTGCAGTTGATCAGTTCGTGATTCAGCGCGTCCAGGGCTGCGATTCCGGCCGCGCCCAAGGCGCCCCCTGGACGGGATTCACATCCCATACGCGGGCATTCCCCGTTGCCATTCGACTGCAAGGTGAACGTCAGATCCGGTTCAGGCCCTGCCAGAGCCAAATCCCGAAAATGACCAGGATCAGTACGCCCGAGGCTCCCCCAAGAATGCGCAGCGGCCAATTCAGTTGCGTCAAACGCTCGAGAATGACCGCCTGCTCTTTCTGCATGTGGGATTCGGACTCGTCAATGAACAACTGATCGTCCTCGTGGATGCTGAGAGTGCTGCGGTAAATGAGCAGGACGATCAGGACCGCGGTAATGACAGCCCAGACTATTAACAGCGTGGTTAGCGACATGCGACACCTCGGTCACTCTCTCGGACCCTGAGCATCGGAGTCCTTACGGGCAAATTATACTACCTTCCCGGAGAAAACGCTGTGAACGCAGGTTGTCGCTGAATATCCGCCGGCTCCGGCAGGCCGCGAACGGCAGGGAAGCCGCTGTTTTCGACTTCCTGCGACGAATGTGCCAAATAGTTCATCTAAGTTATCGTTTCCGCGAAAAAGGGCGAAAATGAGTCGTGGGTCACCTTGGTTTGTCATCCTGAGCAAGCGTACTTTGCGCAGCGAAGGATCCGGGCGAGTGGCGCGGAGCGTTGCGTACTTTGCGATGCCCTACCGCGCGCCGGACTTGCTTCTTTTAGCAAACTGACCCGCTACCCGAGAATGAGTGCGGTCCTTGAACAAAAGTTCCTGCTGGTATAATTAAACTTCGTCAATAAGGAGAGCCAAATGGCAACCACAACCACTGAATTAACCCCCGAAGTGAAACTTTCCGAGGGCACCCCGAAGGCTGCGCCGATCGTTATTACCCCGAATGCAGTCAAAAAGATCAAGGAAATCATGGCGCAGCAGAATCCGGTTCCG
>JBEKOS010000171.1:0-8300 GCA_049521535.1 Terriglobales bacterium
ATCTGTTTTCCCGCCTCGCTGTCGTAACGGTCGATAAAATAATCAACCAACAGCCGGATGTCCTCCGGGCGTTCGCGCAACGGCGGAAGTTCAATCGGGAAAACATTGATACGGTAGAACAAGTCGCTGCGAAATGCGCCGGCGCTGATAGCGGCCGGCAGGTCACGATGGGTAGCAGCAATGACACGCACATTGGCGCGTATCGACAGATTGCTGCCGACTCGCTGAAACTCTCGTTCCTGCAGAACGCGCAGGAGAGCAATCTGCGTCTCCGCCGGCAGCTCTCCGATCTCATCGAGAAAAATACTGCCCCCTTCGGCCAGTTCAAAACGACCCAAGCGCCGCTGCAGAGCACCCGTGAAGGCGCCCTTTTCGTGGCCGAACAACTCGGAAGCGATCAAGTCACGAGGGATGGCCGCGCAATTGACACTCACGAAGGCCCGGTCCGCGCGCAGTGACCGCTTGTGAATCGCGCGGGCGATTAACTCCTTTCCCGTGCCGGTCTCCCCGGTGATGAGCACGGTCGAGTCGCTTCGCGCGACTTTCGCGACCCGGGCCAGCACCGCCTGCAACGCAGGCGCCGTCCCCACGATTGATTCGAACATGGATACTTTGTCGACTTCTTCCCTCAGGGCCAGATTTTCCCTTTGATCTCGCTCCTGAGCCTGCTTCCGGTCCTGGATGTCGGTCCGCACGCCGCACCAGCGAGCGATTTGGCCGTTTTGATCACGCACCGGCACGAGCTGGCATAGAAGCCAGCGATACAGGCCGTCGTATCTGCGCATACGAGCTTCCATCTCGAACGACTCTCCGCGCGACATAGCCTCCTCGATCCCTGACTTGAGCTTTTCCACATCTTCGGCATGTGTGACCCGATCAAGGAAGTCGTTGGGCGGCATTGGAGGGATTGGACCAAAATATTCCAGAGAGGAGCGGTTGCCATAAGAGCCGCTGGCATCTCGCTCCCAGATAAACATATGCACCGGAGCGAGATCCATAACCTGCTGCATTTGCCGGGCATGCTCCCTTAACACTTCTTCGGCGCGCTTTCGCTCACTGATGTCATGGATGACCGCTTGCCGTCCCCCCTGAAACATCGGCGAGAGCAATACCTCGACTTGGCGGCTGGTTCCGTCCTTGCGACAGAAGGGACGCTCGAAGCGGAAAGTGCTGCCTGCAATCTGTTCGAGTGGAATCTGGTTCGGGGCGATGTCATCCGATGAATAAGTATCCCGGATGGACATCTGACTGAGGTCAGCAGGGGTACATCCGAGCAGGCTCACCCCGGCAGGATTCGCCGAAAGAATTTTCCCTTCACTATTCAAGGAGAGAATCGCGACGGGGGACAGATCAACCAGAGACTGATATTTGGTCGAGCTTTCGCGCAGGTCGTCTTCCGATCGCTGGAGCTTTTGAAAGGCCCGGGCATTCGTGATGCCGACCGCAACTTGATCCGCAAAGATTCGCAGCCATGCAAAATCCTGTTCGCACAGGGCCTCGCGGCTGAAAACTGCCAGGACCCCAAGAACCTCCCCACGAGCTATGAGCGGGTATCCAGCGAACGCCCGGATCCCCTCACGTCGTGCCCATTCCGGCCGGGCGATCCACTCGCTATCCTGTGCAGAATCCTTGATCAGGATTGGCTTACCGCTTACACCGATCTCGCCTACCTTGCGATGGCCTCGCGGGATCCTCCGAAATTGACCATCTAGACGGGACCAATCTTCTGCCGCGTCTCTTGGCGCACCCGCGCTGGCGACCAGTTGAAGGCAGGAAGTCCGATCGGCGCACTCTGCTTTACGAAAACACGTATCGCATATGTCGCCAGGCAGGAGAAGCCAACTGCGCGCGAGAGCCACGCCCGGTTGTGCGGCCAGACCACGCACGATGGTATTGACGACGTCCGAAATGGAACGCTCGCCGGTGACTGCAACGGCAAGAGAGAGTAGTGCTTCGGCCTGCATTTCAGCCGCCTCCAAGTTGCACGCGTTTCATATCAATCGTTAGTGCCCGTTGCTGGCGCCCCAAGTGCCGCGGCGATATTTCGAGTCGCCCGCATCACTCCGGACCGCGAGCCGCTCCCCGAGATTTCGTGAATTCTCGAACATCCCGGCGCGAAGGAAAATTGTAAGCCCTTGATCCTACGAAAGAAAACATTGGTCACCGCAGTGCATTATTAATTCACTCAGGGCTGCCAGATGGGGCCCTCCGGCGCACCTGCCGGAGGGTCATTTTCCCTTGCAGCGGAGGACGCATGCTTGCCCGACTCTCTTCGTTGCATACCGCATTCACATGGCAGTTGCGATTTTTTAGCGTGTCCAGCCAGGACAAGCCAAATCGGCAGGCGAGGGGCCTATGTGGAAAGTTAAACGAGTGGAAGCTCAGGACCAGATCGTTTTGATTCTCAGCGGCCGCCTGCAGGGCGACCAATTGAACGAGTTGCGGAAGGTCCTTGCTTCGGAGGCCACCGATCAGAACCTGGTGCTCGATTTGAAAGACCTAAGGCTAGTCGATCAGGATGCCGTAACCCTCCTGGCCGAACACGAAGCCAGCGGAGCCGGTTTGCGCAATTGCCCTTTTTATATCCGCAACTGGATTGACACAGAAGTAGCAAAATGAGGCGAGCCCCGAGTAGACGGCAAAGCTGCTGTGGCCTATGCCCGGCCCCCAGGCCTTATATCAAATTCTCAAGCTCTCGACGCATCGACAGACGCTACCAAGGTCTGTAAGGCATAGCGATAAATCTTCGGCCCCATCAGGGACAGTCAATATGTTCGTGACCCCAGGTAAGGCTCGAGGGTGGGAATCGATCCAATCGACGACAGTTCAGCAGACTTTTCTGCCCGCTGATTCGTTTCCAGCGCCAATGCATTCCCGAGATTTCGTGGTTTCTTGAGGCTTCCTGAATTCAAAGCAGGCACAAGTTGAAGCACATCAGCAAGTTAACTTTGGCTCGACCGTTGCATTCTCCTGATCGAGCGATACCAAGAACAAGACAAGTCGCAAAACTAATAGGTAGGAAGGATGTCATGAATATGAAAATGAACGCGGCACTGAGCCTGGCTGTCGTTGCTGTGCTGTCGCTAAGCCTCGGCAATACGGTCTACGCGGACCAACCGCCGGACAATGTGCAGGGCAACTGGACGATTTACTCGACCAGCGTGAAGGACGGCTCGGTTGAGATAAAGCACGTCCAGATTACACAATCCGGCAATCACATCACCGGATACTTCGAGGGCCCTATCCAATCGGGCCCAATCCAGGGTGAGATCAATGGCCATCGTATTCGATTCGACACGGTGACTCGCACTGTTCTCCATTTTGCGGGAGACGTCTTTGGAGACACCATGTCGGGCACGTACGGGATCCAGGGCAAGCGCGCGCCATGGCAAGCCACGCGTCCAGCCACGATTCCAACTCCAGTTCCAGCCAGCAACGGAGCGACGTATCAGACGCAGCCAGTCGTGGCAGCGCCGGCAACGCAAACCGTATATCAGGCGCCAGCGCAGACCTATCAAACTTCGACGCCGGCTTACTCTACGTCTCAGACTTTGGCGAACCCGACGACAAGCTACGCGGCGCAAACCAACCCTGCACCGGCGCCCAGACAGGGCCCAACGCCGGCTCCGCTGTCTCCCGATCAACTTGATTCGTTGGTTGCTCCCATCGCGCTGTACCCCGATGCCCTGGTTGCACAGGTACTGGCAGCCGCGACGAATCCGGAACAGGTCGCATACGCGGACGACTGGCTCGCGCAGAACGGAAACCTGACGGGCCCGGCGCTCGCACAGGCTGTGGACCAGCAATCCTGGGATCCCAGTGTTAAGGCCCTCACCCAGTTTCCTTCAGTGTTAAACAATCTAGCCCACAACCTCTCCTGGAGCTCCAGCCTCGGGCAAGCGTTCGCCAATCAACAAGCGGACGTGATGATCGCTGTGCAAGTGATGCGTGCAAAGGCGCAGGCCGCGGGAACGCTCCAATCCACTTCGCAGGTCACAGTCACTCAGCCTGCGGCGAACACCATCGTGATCCAGCCGGCAAATCCGCAAGTTGTATACGTTCCACAGTACAACCCGACTGTGGTCTACGGCGCACCGATGGTCGTGCCCCTCTACGTCCCTCCGCCGCTACAGGTGGCCTCGGTTGGTCTCTTCTATGGTACTGGGATTACGATTGGCGCCACGATTGGTGGTGGCTGGGGTGGTTTTGGCTGGGGCTGGCATGCCTGGGGTCTGAACTGGGGCTGCTGTGGCGGCGGTGGTTCAACCACCATCATTTACAACCACAACACCTATATCAACAACCACACCTGGAATGGCGGAAACTACAACGGCTATCACCCCTGGGGCGGCGGAGCAGCCGGATCGCAAAATCATGCCTGGTATGGCGCCAACGGCACCTTTCACCCCGGCGGCAACTACAAGCCGGGCGAAGACACACACTACGGTCCCAACGGCGCCTATCACCCGAATGGGTATTACGGTCCGGACGGCGGCTGGCATGAGGACAAGAATGCCGGTCAGCACCAGCCAAACGGCGGAGACAACGGAAACCACGGCCTCATCGGCGGCAACGGCGGCGTGCAGCACCAAGGAGCCAACGGCGGCGGTCAGATGCTCGCTCAAAACCGCGACGACAACAACCGCTCCGGCGCGGAGCAGAACCGCTCCCGGCTTAGCGGAGACGGCGCGGCTAACCGCATGGAGAGCAATCGCGGCCGCCAAAGCATGAACCGCGCTCCACACGAGCAAGGTGGTGGCGGTCGTCGTGGCGGCGGCGGTGGCGGCGGACGCCGTCGCTAGATGGGCTTGGACAACTCAATACTCGGAGCTGAAGCGGATTAATAATTGAGGAGATTGAAAATGGAATTGAATTCGAAGAAGACGGCAAAATGGGGGCTGCCGGTTGCACTTGGATTGCTGGCACTCGCCGCTTTATGGTTCGCTATGATACGATTCGCAACCAAGCAATTGGCGCAAGGCGGGGACGCACAGATTACGTTTCAGTCGCCGGCCGAGGCCGGCGCGGCGCTGGTCAAGTCCGCAAAGGGCGAAGATGAGAACCTGTTTGTAGAAATTCTTGGGGCTAAAACCAAGGCCCTGCTGACTACAGGAGACAAAGAAACAGATAAGGCCGCGATGGCGGCCTTTGCCTCCAAGTACGAAAAAATGAACCGTTGGATCGAGATGAACGACGGCAGTCGCGTACTCTACATCGGAGCGGACAACTTTGCGTTCCCGGTGCCGCTGGCGAAGAACTCGGCGGGGCAGTGGTACTTCGACGGTGTCGCCGGCGCGGAGGAAGTCCGGGCGCGTGATATTGGGCGTAACGAACTGCTGACCATCGACGCCTGCGCCGCGCTCGCAGCCGCGCAGACGGTTTACCTTCGCAACGCCGGCGCGTCGGCTGAATACGCGCAACGCATCATCAGCAGTGCGGGCAAACAAGACGGACTCTATTGGCCGGCATCTGAACATCAGGGTTCCAGTCCGCTCGCTGGCCTCAGCAAATTCCCCAAGTCGTCGCTTACGTCGCTTTCTCCGGATCAGCCTCTGGTGATCGATGGCTACGCACTGCGCATCCTCACTGCCCAAGGCGACGGCGCCCCCGGCGGCGCCAGGAGCTATACCGTGAACGGCAAGATGACCGGCGGCTTCGCCATTCTGGCTACTCCGGTGAACTACGCTGAAACCGGCATCATGACCTTCATGACGGGCCAGGATGGAGTAGTCTTCGAGCGTGATCTCGGTCCGGATACCGCTAAGATCACGGCATCCATCCAGGAATTCAATCCAACTGACGATTGGTCGCCGGTGAAATAAATGAGGAGCGGCGACGTGTAAAGATTGGGCAGGGGATTTCATATGCGTAAAAGATGGCCAGGCGCGACGTTCCTATCCCGCTACCGCGTCGAGATCCTGCTATTGGCACTTGTGGTAGAGATGCTGGCCTCGCCGCTGGCGGATACTCGTCCTCGCGCCGGTGTTCTGCTCGGACTCTCGGTGCTATTGATTCTGCTCTCCGGCATTGGCTATATGGCGAATACCACCATCGTTCGCCGCGTCGTGCTTCCGATCGCTGGCGTATGGATGGTCACAAGGATCATTGAAGCCTTTGGCGATCGCAGCAAACCATACGCGAACCTATCTCCGATTGTGGGCCTGGTTTTCTCGTGTTCGGTATTGTGGGCAATCTTTGACCATTTTCATACTCCCTCCCTCAACCCGCGGAATGCCATTGCGGAAGCGTTCGTCAGCTATCTCGTTATCGCCACCGCGTTTTCCCAGGTTTACTGGATTTTCAATCGCTTCGTCGACCATGCGTTTAACCAGGTGGTCCCCTACACGCATAGCGGAACGTTACTGTATTTCAGCATGATTACCCTGACGGGAGTAGGATACGGAGGGATCGCGCCGGTTAATCCGTACGTGCGCAACATTGCAGCGCTTGAAAGCATGTCGGGTATCTTTTTCATCGCGGTCGTGGTCGCACGTCTTGTGTCGAGCCAAAGCCCGAAACTGCCGGAGCGAAACCGCTTGCTGGTTGACGACGCCAACGGTTCCGAAAGGGGCTCGCCGCAGCCCAATTCCGAGAAACACGCTGAGCGCGCCTGATTCGCACAAGATCGACGCTTCCCAAACTCGAGGGCGTGAATCTCATATCAGGTAAAGAGCGAATGAGCGTCGCTACATTCTCGCTGAGCAGCACGTCGGTAATGACGGCGCGAGCTAGTCGAGGCGCACCGGAAAGATAACAACCGAATCAAGCCGGAATCAAGAAGAAGCTGTCCGGCCGTCACGCTTTTCCCTGCTGCCTGAGGGCCGCCACGGCTGCTCTGAGCCCTGCTTGACCGCGCTCGGCACTCCCTCGTGGCGGCGGCCCGTGCGGCCTTGACTGGCGGAATGGCAGGTCGCAGCGCAGCACGATCACACCCAATTCGCAAAAAGCGTTCGCCAGCGAAACCAGCAACGGCGACTCGCAGTTCGCTCCCGCACCATGCGTCAGGACCAGGCCATCCCCGGAAGAGTTTTCCGGAAGGTGGAGGAATCCGCGAACGGGCGCATCGGTGTCGGCATACGCCACGACATTTGCAAGGCACATACCGTAAAGTTATCACTGCCGCGGAGGGCTGACGCCCATCGGAGACGGCTGAGAAACATTTGATTCCGATCCGCGGAAACCGGTGACTATCCGCACCAGTCCGCGGTTAAGGGAAATCAGCGACGGGAATCGAAGACGTCCTGATCCGCACGGGCTGTGCGCGTTAGTGCGTGATTTATGAAATGTCGCGACACGATTTATAATGTGCAACGGTCAGGCTGACCTGTTCCTCCACCTGTTCCTCCGAGGAAGAACCTATGCCACATTTGACCCTTTCAAAACAACAAGGTGAAGATTTACTCAAGACATTGAAAGCCCGCTTTGAGAAAAACATGAACCGCCATAAAGGCCTCGACTGGGCGAAGATACAAGAAAGGCTGGAAGCGAATGCTCAAAAACTATGGTCACTGAACGAAATGGAGAGAACTGGCGGTGAACCGGACGTGGTTGGTCGCGACAAAGCGACGGGCGATTACATTTTTATTGATTGCTCCGCGGAAAGTCCGAAAGACCGCCGAAGCCTTTGCTACGACCGTGAAGCTCTGAACTCAAGGAAAGCAAATAGACCAAGAGATAATGCGTTGGATATGGCTGCTGCCATCGGCGTTGAGCTCTTAACGGAAGAACAATATCGAGAGTTGCAGAAACTCGGAGACTTCGATACGAAAACATCGAGCTGGGTGAACACACCTCCTAAGATCAGAAAGCTAGGGGGCGCCCTCTTTTGTGATCGCCGCTTCGACACGGTTTTCCTATATCACAACGGCGCCGAATCTTACTATGCCGCCAGAGGGTTCCGTGGATTGCTGAGGGTCTAAAATCTGGAGGTTATGGCACATTCCAGTGTTGATGGCGTGAAGCAGTTTGCGCACCGGCGGCAGCCTGACCAGGCCGGCAGAACGACGGGAGTCTGTGGGGGAGTTGGTCAGCTTAAGCGACGCGACCTCACTGCGGGCACGATATATCATTACACGAGAGACATGAGTCAAGAAAAGCGCGCTATTCAGGCCGTCCCCGCCCCCTGTCCCCGCCCCCTCAATTTCGTGAATAATGCGAGCGTGGGACTTGGGACGGTGAAAAACCACTCGGATTTCGGGAGAGACAGCTTTTGTGGCAAATGATAAACATTTCGCGCAATTGAAGAAAGGCGTAGACGCGTGGAATATATGGAGGGCTACGTCGCCGGATGTTGTGCCTGA
>JBEKOS010000172.1:0-16314 GCA_049521535.1 Terriglobales bacterium
GCGTCTTCCGCCTGCTTCCACCGCCCGCCGACCAGATCGCTCAGCTTCAGATTGCGGCGGCGGATGCCGATGGCAATATAACCAACGATCAGCCACTCCCAGGCAATAGAAATCAGGTACAACGGCGCATGACCGTGGGAAGAGAGAAACTTGTGCTCGCTTCGCGAGGTAATCAGGGAAAAGCCAAGCAGCGAAGCCACAAGCAGCAGGGTGTGCCAGACGGGCGCGATTGTGCCTTTGGACCTTGATTCGGAGGGCGCATCCACAGACGCGCCGGACAAAAGGCTGGAAGCGGGTTGAGGTATGGAGTCCATATATGGTCTTGCGTCATATTACATAATGGCGCGATACTCGGAAAACATTCTTTTTCCATCGTTCGCAAGAGCTGTGGCGTGGTAAGATTCGGCCACCGCGAAGGAACATTGGCATATGACAGTCCTACGGCCGATGAGCACCGGCGAAATTCTCGACCGCACCTTCAGCATGTATCGGGGCCACTTCTGGCTTTTTGCCGGAATCGCAGCGGTGCCGCCGGCGATGATGCTGGTGGTCCAATTGTTCTGGACCACAGTCACGTTTGCGAGTGGCGGCTTGCGAGTAGGACAGGCAACCGCTTTCCCGTCGCACTTTGCCGTCGCGACTCTGGTCGTCGGCGGCATAGGAATTTTTCTTGCCGCGATCGCGTATATGGTGGGATACGCTGTGGCCCAGGGCGCGACGGTTTTTGCCGTCTCGGCGGTACATCTCGGCCGGGACACCAGTATTCGCAGTTCTTACCAACATATGCGCGGACGGTGGGAGCGCGTGTGCATCGTTTCACTCCTGATTTTCATTCGAGTGGTCGCAGTCGCTTTTGTTCTATTGTTCGCGGCTGTCCTTCTGGGGGGACTTGCGGGCGGTGGAATTGCGGCCTCGAGCAAAGGGTCGGGAGCGAGCCCGTTGCTGGCCGTACTGATTGGCCTGCTGATAATGATCCTTTGCCTGGCGGCCCTGGTTGTGGCCTTTGTCTTTTATGCGCGGTACGCGCTGGCGATACCGGCATGTGTGCTCGAAGACCTGAAGGCGACGCCGTCGATCCGGCGAAGCGTATTTCTTGCCAACGGAAACTACGGCAAGATTCTCGCCGTGATGTTGCTCGCCTTTGCGCTGGCCATAGGAGTCAGCCTGGCTTTGCAGCTTCCGGTTCAATTGCTGACGTTGGCAATGATTGCCCAGGGCCACCTGACTGCCCAGTTCTATCTGACAATCCTGAACCACCTGGTAACCTTCGTCGCTGGAGCCGTGGTAAGCCCCGTGGGCACGATTGCGCTGGCACTGGTCTACTACGACGCACGTGTACGCAAGGAGGCCTTTGACATTCAATTCCTGATGGAATCGATCGCCCCTCCTCCACCCATCGCTGGTATTTCATCCTCTCCAAGCCCTGAGGCAGGCTTCCTCTAGGATGAAAACGATTCGAATGCTCTGGTGGGTGGCGCTGCTTGGTGGCGGCACGCTGTTGTGCTGCGCTGAGACCGCATTTTCCGTGCAAGCCGTGCCGCAGGCAATCACCCTTGAGGAATACCGTTCCCAGATTCAGGATTTCAGGAATCGCGTGGCGCAGCTCGGGAACCATCCCGAAGATGCCCTGGCCTTGCACGATGCCATGCCGGACAAAATTACGGTGTCGGCTGCCGGTGAAGTGTTTCCCGTCGATTTGACGGACGCGAGACGAGCCGTAGGTGAGTATGTCCACGCCAGCCCGGGCAGGCGTGAGGCATTGCAGGAAGAACTGCAGGCGCGCTTCGTTGCCCTGGACAACGGTGCAGCGCAATTCCTCGGCGCAGACCATTCCCACGCAGCCCGCGGCATGCTGCAGGCGATTCTCGACCGGCGCGAGTTCCGCAGCGTAAGTGAGCCCAGCCTGCTCGAAGTCTGGCGCGACAAGGTTTCCAACTGGTTGTTGCGATGGCTCCAGCGCCTTTGGGCCAGGGTGCCCAAGAGCGAACGGGGAAGTCAACTGGCGGTATGGATCCTGATCACCATCGTTGCCTGCGCACTGGCGATCTGGCTCAAGCGCATTGCGGGGCGCAGGCAACCGCCGCTCGACCGTACCCCGATGCCTTTTGCCCCCTCGGCGCGTGACTGGAGGCTCTGGCTGGAGGACGCGCGTACCGCCGCCAATGCAGGCCAGTGGCGCGATGCGGTCCATTTGGCGTATTGGGCAGGAATCTCCCATTTAGAAGAGAGCGGCGCCTGGGTGCCGGACCGCGCCCGGACACCGCGTGAGTATCTTCGCCTGCTGAGTAGGGCAAGCACAGTGCGAGCAGTCCTCGGCGACCTGACTGGACAGTTTGAGTCGATCTGGTATGGCGGGCGCGGCGCCGCGGCAGAAGACTTTCAGCAGACGCTGAGATTCCTGGAGCAACTGGGATGCCGATGACACTTACCTACGGTGACCGCAGGCTGGTTCTGGGACTCGGCATCATTGTGATCGTGCTCATTGCCGGAGTGGCTCTGCTCCAGCACGAGCAGGAAACCGACCCCGGCTATCCTTCCAGCTATTCCGCGCACAGCAAGGGCGCCAAGGCGGCATATCTGACGCTGCAGGAATCCGGCTATCCGATCGAACGATGGCGGGAGCCGCCGCAGTACCTGCCTAAAGCGGCAAGAGGCACAGTTCTCATCATTGCTGAGCCGTCGCTCTTTCCGTTGCCCGCGGAACGATTGGCTTTGGCTCTGTATTTGGCCAACGGTGGAAGAGTCATCGCCATCGGACGGCGAGCCGAAAGGCTTTTGCCTGAAAACGGTGCGGAAGACCTCGCCGTGCCACAGCCCGAGTGGAAACCAGTGCCTCCGGCTGTTCCGACCGAGATCACCCGCGGAGGTCCGATCACCACTTCGATTTCCCAGCGCTGGGTATCACAGAACGCCGGCGACCTGGCGCACTATTCGTCTCCCGATGGCGCTGTTGTGATCTCGTTCTCTCATGGTGCTGGCGAAGTTGTATGGTGGGCCGAAGCCACGCCGATCACCAATGCCGGCATCAAGGAACCCGGCAATCTCGAACTATTGCTCAACTCCATCGGCCCTCCGGGCACGCGGGCGTACTGGGATGAGTTTTTTCATGGTTCGCGGCAGACAGCGTGGGAACAGATCTCCGACACCCCGGTGAAATGGATGATCGCGCAGACCCTGCTGCTGGCGCTGGCGCTGCTGTTCACATTCTCGCGCCGCAGCGGACCGGTACAGCCGCTGGTGACGCCGTCGCGGTTGTCTCCGCTGGAGTTTGTGGAGACCCTGGGAGGGCTTTACCAGCGCGCGCACGCCGGCGGGTTTGCCGTAGAAACCGCATACGGGCGATTCCGCTATTTGCTTGCGCGCCGCCTGGGCGTGCAACGTGAGATCAGCCCGCAGGCCCTGGCGCAGGCCGCGCGCGACCGCCTCGGCTGCGCCGATCCGGCGCTGAAGGAAACGCTCGAGCAGTGTGCGCAGGCAGCGCAGGACACAGGATTGAGAGACGATGACGCGCTAAGACTGGTGCAAAGGCTCAGCGATCTTTCACGGACATTGAAATTGGCTAGGTAAAGCAGAACCGCCTGGGGCTAAAGAGGGTGCGTGAGATCCCAAATATTTGTACAGCCCCCAACATTTGTCATTCTGAAGCCCGCCAAATCGGCGCGAGTCGTTTTGCCGCGCGCCGATTTGGCGTGGCTGAAGAATCTCTGTATTTATGAGAAGTTGCATAGATGCTTCAGCCACGCCAACGCTTGCGCGGCGCCGAAGCCGCTTGCGTTGGCGGACTTCAGCATGACAGCGTGAGGGCTACGGAACGAGTTCTCACGCACGCTCTTTAGCCCGATGACGCAGAATAGCGAACGGAATGGAGTTTCAGCCCCGGCGGCCGTAACGCAAATTTCAAATATACTTGCTAGGTTTTAGTCATCGTTGATCGGCATAAATCCCAGGCGGGAAGTTCGGGAGGAAAGTGAATGCAAGCACTCACCCAGGTCGTGACGCAGGCGCGCACGGAAATTGGCAAGGGCGTGGTCGGACAACAAAAACTGGTGGATGATTTGGTCACCGCGGTCTTGTGCAGCGGCCACGCCTTGATCGAAGGCGTGCCGGGCATCGCCAAGACCCTGGCGGTCAAGCTGCTGGCGCGGTTGATGCAGGTCAACTTTCAGCGCATCCAGTGCACCAGCGACCTGATGCCGGCCGACGTGATCGGCGGCAACGTCTTCAACTCCTCGACCGCGACCTTTTCGCTGCATCCCGGCCCGCTGTTCACCGACCTGCTGCTGGCCGATGAAATCAATCGCATGCCCCCGCGCACCCAGGCGGCGTTGCTGGAAGCCATGGAAGAGCGGCAGGTCACCATCGACGGCGTCCGGCACCAACTATCGGAGTTCTTCACCGTAATTGCCACCCAGAATCCGATTGAGTTCGAGGGCACCTATCCTCTGCCGGAGGCGCAACTCGACCGGTTTCTTCTTAAGATCAAGGTGACCTACCCGGTAGCGGAAGTCGAGATCGCAATCCTGGAGAAGCACCACCACGGATTTGACGCGCGCAAACTGGAGGTCCTCGACATTCAGCCGGTGCCAACCGAGTTGCTGCGGACCGCGCGCGCCGAGGTGAATGAAGTCAGGGTGGAGAGCGCGCTGTTTCGGTATGTGAGCGACATCGTCCGGCGCACGCGCGATTGGCCCTCCCTCAGCCTGGGCGCCAGTCCGCGAGCGGCGATTGCGCTGCTGCTGGTTGCCAAAGCGGTCGCGGGCATCGATGGACGCGACTATTTGATTCCCGACGACGTGAAAGCCGCCGCGCCGGCCGTGCTGCGACACCGCCTACTGCTGAAGCCGGAAGCCGAATTGGAAGGCATTGATACCGACGCCGTAGTGCGCGACGTGCTGGCATCGGTCGAGGTTCCGAAATAGGAATTCGCCGCTGATTGACGCTGACGAACGCATATCCGGACGAGTCCAACCCGGAACTCCTGGAGAGCATTTGCGATCTTGGTTTGATCCGCGTTTATCTGCGTCGATCTGCGGCGAAGGGGTTCGCAGGAATTGAATAGCGGCTACCAACTCGCTCCGCCGCCGGTTTCTGCCTCCGCGCAGGGGCTGGGCCGCCTAGGTTTTGGCTTCGGCAGGCGGTTTTTTCTCCTGCTGGGCCTGGGCCTTGCCTGGGCAATCCCCGCTTTCTGGGTCCGCCAGTTTCTCTACGGCATCGCCGTTTGGGATGGCGTCCTGCTGGTGGCTTGGGCGATTGACTTGGCACGCCTTCCGCGCCCTCGGCAAATTACGGTCGAACGGAGTTGGGCCAGCGCGCCAGGGCTGGGTTGCGGTACCCAGGTGAAACTCACGATTCACAATGCCGCGAGCGTGACCATCCAATCACGGCTGCAAGACAAGTTTCCAAGAGCGTGGGAAACCAACGCGGAGGCCCTGCGTTGCACCGTACCAGCCAACGGCGCGAGTGAAGTGACATACACCCTGCGGCCCCGCGAGCGCGGGGACCATGTGGTTGGCCCCGTGTATCTGCGGACTCAGTCCGCTCTACAAATGGCGGAGCGCTGGTATGCGGCTCAGGCTGTCCAAAGCGTGCGGGTGTATCCCAACCTGGAGGCGGCAAAGCGCAATACCATCTACCTGACGCGCAGCCGCCAGATTGAACTGGAGAAGCGCCGCTTGCGCATGCGCGGACTGGGACGCGAGTTTGAAAGCCTGCGCGAATATCAGGATGGCGATGAAGTTCGCGATATCTGCTGGTCTGCCACCGCCCGCAGGGGAAAGCTGGTGACCAAGGTATTCAGCATCGAGCGCAGCCAGGCCGTTTGGATCGTTATGGACACCGGCCGTTTGCTGCGGGCCCGCGTGGGCGACCTTAGTAAACTCGACTACGCCGCGGACGCCGCCCTGTGCCTGGCACAATTGGCGCTTTATTCCGGCGACCGGGTCGGCATCCTGGCCTATGGACGCCAAATAAAGCAGCGCGTCGGCCTGGGGCGGGGGCCGGCGCACATGCGGCAGATTCTGGATCAACTCGCCATGATTCAAACCGAGACACCGGAGGCCGACCACCTCCGGGCCGCCGGCTCGCTGCTGAACCTGCAGAAACGCCGCTCCCTGGTCGTCTGGCTGACCGATTTGGCTGAGACCGCGATGACGCCTGAGGTAATCCAGAGCGCCTCGGAAATCCAGGGGCGGAATCTGGTCGTGTTCGTAGCTATCGGCGAGCCACAACTGGGCAGCAAGGCTTCAGCGCGGCCTGCAGCGCCACTGGAGATGTACGAAACCATCGCGGCGCAGGAGTTGGTGCAAAGGCGCGAAATCCTCCTTGCACGCTTGCGCGAGCAGGGCGCGCTTGCCATGGAGGTGCTGCCGGGCCGGCTATCCGCCGCCGTGCTCAATCAATACCTGCACGTGAAGGAGCGGAGTCTGTTGTGAAGTAGATGCATTGTCCTGCGAGTTGGTTTTGCCCAGCGCTCCCTTGCTACGCCTTACTCTTCGCTGCATGCACCATAATGGTGTAAGTTGGTGGGATGAAGGTCGCCAAGAAATCCTCGCCTGCCTCCGTGCGGCGCAGCGTGACGCTGCCTGCCGCGGTAGCCAGAAAGGTAGACGCAATTGCCCGGCGCCGCCGCCTCAGTGCCAACCGCGTACTGGTGGAACTCGTCGAGCAGGGAATAGAAGAGCAGAAAAATCGAGAGCAGTCATTCTTTGATCTGGCAAAGCGGTTTCGCGCCGCAGCCGATCCCCAACATATAGAACAACTGGGCGACGAATTGGGACGTTTTGTTTTTGGTGAATAATGGCCGAAATTGAAACCTGGTCGAGGCTCTCTATCGCTCTTCGCAACCACCTGATTCAACGCATGCATGACCGAAATATTGATCTTGAAGATCTGAACCGGCTGCGAATCTGGCTGGAATCGAAGCCGCAAGTCCCGGAGGGCCGCTGGTTCAAAGACTTTGGTTCATTCAAACTGTGTGGCGAAGGCAAGTATCCCAAGACGTTCCTGCTGGCCGGTCAACCAGCTTCAGGAGAGACGCTGTAATCCATTCCCGGGAATCTGGTCTTCAGATTTGCTCCCGTTGCGGCGGCAGTGACAGATATCCCACCATCAGCAAAAACATCAGCGCGGCGACCGTGAATTTGAGCGCAACCGGCGCACCCGAGGGCGAAAAAAATCCTTCGAGCAGTCCGGCAACGATCAGCAATGGAATTGTACCCAGTACGAGCTTTACGGCGTCACCGCCGGCGACGGACAGCGAGTCGCGCCGAGACAGCCGGCCGGGAAACAGCAATCCCTGGGCGATCAGGAATCCAGCGCCGCCGGCAATGAAGATCGACGGCAACTCCAGGACCCCATGCGGCGCCACGAAACTCCATAGCTGCTGGCTCATTCCCGCCATCCAGCACGCCGCGCCAATCACACCGATCAGCAGGCCATTAAAAACCAGCATGTAGAGCGTCATGACGCCGGCAGTGATGCCGGAGGCAAAGGTCATGAACGCCACTCCCAGGTTGTTCGTCATGATCGCGCTGGAAGCGATTGGCTTGATGCCGACGATGGAATGGGTCCACATCTCACGCCGCTCGATGGTGTCCACCATTTGCGGACCGAGCATCTGGTGCATAAATTCCGGACGGACCGCCGTCAGGATCAAGCCGGTTGCCGCCCCTATTAAGAAAATGCCGAATGCCGCCAGCGTGTGGGGCAGGAAGCGCCGGAAGATCGCAGGATACGAGTACCTATAGAAGACCCAGATCCCCCGGGCGCCCGATTTTCTTCCCGCGTAGATGACGTTGTGGGCACGCGCCAGCAAATGATTCACGTAGCGGGCAACATTCTGCGTGGACCGGTCTTCCCGCAGGGCCGACAGATCGGAGGCGGTTTGCCGGTAAAGCAAGCTCAATTCCCGCAACTCAGCGCGGGTGAGCGCGCCCACGCCATGGCGCGTGGCCTCGTTCAGCAGGGACTCCAGCCGGTCCCAGAACGGTTTGCGCTTTTCGAGCCAGTGCGTCGAAATCATCCTCGTTAGATGAACGACCTCAACGCAGAGGACCCAGAAAAGGAAGAACCAGTCGGCCAATCAGTGGAGATCCGTGGCCAACGCCTCGTCTGTTATTTTTGACCAATGACCCTGGACGCGCCAGAAAAGCTGACCATTGACACACCGGAGCAGGTGGCGCTGGAGTTCCCACTCTCGGGCATCGGCAGCCGATTTCTTGCCGTGGCGTTCGACAGCATGGTCCAGGTCATTGGCTTCCTTGCCCTCGGACTGATCGGCGCTCTCGCCCTTCCTCACCACTTCGCTTGGCTGGCGATTCTGGACAAATGGGCTGCCGCCGCGCTCATATTCATCGCCTTTTCCCTTTATTGGGGCTACTACGCCTTTTTTGAGGCATTTTGGAAAGGGCAGACGCCGGGAAAGCGGCTGGCGCATATCCGCGTAATCAAGGAAAACGGGAGGCCCATTAACACCTTTGAGGCTGTCGCCCGCAACTTGATGCGGGCTGTGGATCAGATTCCCTTCTTCTACGGCGTGGGCGTGATCACGATGTGGTTGAACCAGCGCCATCGCCGCCTGGGAGATTTTGTCGCCGGTACGGTCGTGGTCCATGAAACCAAGGAGACTGAGGACACCGGAATCATCTCGCAGCAGTCAGAGGTTCGGGCACCGTTGGCTGTCTCGGGCTTCTCCGTGCAGGAACTTGAGGTTATTGAGACCTTTCTTGGCCGTCGTCTCGATCTTCCGCTCGACGTGCGCCGTAATACCGCGGGCCGGCTGGCAGACCTATTCGCGGCACGACTAAGCCTCTCGCCGGAGCAACGTGGGAAAGATGAAGACTTTCTGGAGCGGCTGGCCGTGCAGATTCGAAACAGTCATCGCTACCGGCAGGCAGAGTGAAAGACCACCTGCATAACCGAAGTGTGTATGCCATGGCACTTGTTTTGTATCTCCAGGTGACGCAATAGGGCTATAATAATCCAAAGGCCCTGGTAACACGCGGCGTGTTCAGGATGCGGAGGATTTATGTTTGAAGGATTGTTCCAACCGACTCATCTGGTGATCATCCTGATCATCTGCCTGTTCATTTTCGGCCCCAAGCGGCTTCCCGAACTGGGCAAGGCTCTCGGCGATGGTATCCGTGGATTCAAGGACGGTATGAGCCCGCAAGCTCCACCGGTATCCAAGTCCGAGGACACGAAGACGCAGAACGAGAACCCTCAAGTGAAGTAGGCCGCCACGCTCGCGCTATTGGCTACGTCCCCAAGTCCTCATTAATCCGCGCCGGCTTTTGTCGCTTGATCTCCAAACACTTGTCATCCTGACGCGAAGCGGAAGGGCTTGCTTTTGTCTTTTTTCACACGAAAAACAGCAGGTCCTTCGCTTCACTCAGGAGGACAATTCTATTTTGCAAGAATTTAGGCGGCGCAACACACTATGCGAACAGAAATTCTTTCGTTCGCAGGTCGCGTATCGAATCTCTTAGCTTAGCTGCGCGCTCGAACTCAAATTTCTTGGCTGCTTCGCGCATGTCGGACTCCAGTTTAGCGATGTAGGCGTCCAGTTCGCCCTCCGACTTGAATTCGGGAATGCCTTCCGCCTCGCCACCGGTCAAATCCACGTAATCAGCTGCCACAATCCCCGCCAGGGACATCCCTTCGCCCACGGGATGCACGATCGATCGCGGCGTTATGCCGTTCTCCAGGTTGTAAGCCTCCTGGATGGCACGGCGGCGATCGGTTTCGTCTATTGCACGGCGCATGGAATCGGTCATGTTGTCGGCATAAAGAATTGCCCTGCCGCTGAGGTGGCGCGCGCAGCGCCCTATGGTCTGGATGAGCGAGCCGGTCGAGCGCAGGAAGCCTTCCTTGTCGGCATCCAGGATGGCAACCAGCGAAACCTCCGGCAGATCGAGGCCCTCGCGCAGCAGGTTGATGCCGATCAGCACGTCGAATTCACCGCGGCGCAGGTCGCGCAGAATCTTTACTCGTTCCAGCGTCTCGATCTCCGAATGCATGTATCGGCAGCGCACACCCACTTCGCTGTAGTACTCCGCCAGGTCCTCGGCCATGCGTTTGGTGAGCGTGGTCACCAGCACCCGCTCGCCCCGCTTGGCGCGGTCGCGGATTTCGTGCAGCAGATCGTCAATCTGACCCTTCACCGGCCGGACTTCAACTTGCGGGTCGGTCAGTCCGGTCGGGCGGATGATCTGCTCGACCACCACGCCAGCGGACTTGGTCAGCTCATACGGCCCGGGAGTGGCGGAGACGTAAATCGCCTGGTTCACGCGATGCTCGAACTCCTCGAAGGTCAGGGGACGGTTATCGAGGGCCGAAGGCAGCCGGAAGCCGTACTCGATGAGCGTCTCCTTGCGCGAGCGGTCCCCGTGCCACATGCCCCGGACTTGCGGCACCGTCTGATGCGATTCGTCGATGAACAACAGGAAATCGCGCGGGACGTAATCGAGCAGCGTGGGCGGCGGCTCGCCCGGCAGGCGCCCTGTAAAATGGCGCGAGTAGTTCTCGATGCCGTGGCAGTAGCCCATTTCCTTGATCATTTCCAGGTCGAAACGAGTGCGCTGGTGTACGCGCTGCGATTCCACCAGCCGCCCCTGCTTTTCCAATTCCACCTCCCACCAGGCCAGCTCTTTCAGGATGGACTCCACCGCCCCCTGCTTGGTCTCAGGCTTCATCACGTAGTGCGACTTCGGATAAATCGGCAGCCGCGCATACTTCTGCTTGACCGTGCCAAACAGCGGGTCGATCTGCGCCAGCGAATCCACTTCGTCGCCGAACAGTTCAATGCGGTAGGCGTTGTCGTCGTAGGTGGGAAACAGCTCGATGACGTCGCCGCGCACGCGGAAGGTGCCACGCCGGAAATCACCGTCGGTTCGCTCGTAGAGGATCTCCACCAGCTTGCGAGTGATTTCCTCGCGTTTGATGCGCTGGCCCTTCTCCAGGAAGAGCAGCATGCCGTAATAGGCTTCTGGCGAACCGAGCCCGTAGATGCAGCTCACCGAGGCCACAATCACGCAGTCGCGCCGCTCAAATAACGACCGGGTCGCCGACAGTCGCAGCTTGTCCAGTTCGTCATTGATGGTGGCTTCTTTTTCGATATAGATATCGCCGGAAGGGATATAAGCCTCCGGTTGGTAATAGTCGTAATACGAAACGAAGTATTCGACCGCATTTTGCGGAAAAAAGCTCTTGAACTCATGATAAAGCTGGGCCGCGAGCGTCTTGTTGTGGGCCATCACCAGAGCAGGACGGTTCATCGACTCGATGAGCTTGGCCATGGTGTAGGTCTTGCCCGACCCGGTCACGCCCAGTAGAACCTGATGCTTTTCGCCATCCAGAATGCCCCGCGTCAGCGAATCAATGGCCTTGCCCTGGTCGCCTTCCGGTTGATAGTCGCTGAAGAGTTTGAAGTCCATTGCCCTTTACTCAATGTTACACGCGGGTGCAGGCAAGAAATTCACCGCGGAGGACGCAGAGGAACGCAGAGGACACGAAAGAACGGCCTAGGGACTAGGAGACTCGGGGATTGCAGCGCGGTCTTGTCTCCGTGTCTCTGTGTCGCCCATTCTCCAAGCCCTGTTCTCCTCTGCGCCCTCTGCGTCCTCTGCGGTAAAAAAATGAGACTTGGGCAGTTCGACCTCATTCGTCGCGGCTCAGATTGGCGCGCACGTTTCCCCGTCCTGCCAACGGTGTATGATCTCACCATGTCGAAGTCAAGGAAGACAGAAGCTTTCGAGGTCGCTTGCCCGCACTGCCATGCCAGCCTGAAGGTGGATGCGGAGACCCGCGCCGTCATCGCCCATACCGCGCCCGTGACGCCTAAGACCTTTTCGGATATGGAAGCAGCCGCCAAAGCCATGCGGGAACAAGACGTGCGCAAGGAATCGCTTTTCCGCCAGTCAGTCGAGGCGCAAAAGCACGCCGGAGATTTGCTGGAGAAGAAGTTTCAGGAAGCTCTCAAGCGGGCCAAAGAAACGCCCGATACTCCCCGAATCCGCGACCTGGACTTGGATTGAAGCACTAAGGATCGAATCGCCTGTCCAGGTTCCCAAACTCCTGGCTGGTACAGACTGAAGGGCCGGATAATCCCACTAGACGAAGCTGCTAAAGTAGAAAACGCATGTCCGAGACCGGAGATCGTTTTCAACGCGCTGTTGACATCATGGCCCGGCTGCGCGGCCCGGGCGGCTGTCCCTGGGACCGCGAGCAGAGCTTCGACACCATCAAGCCTTATACGCTCGAAGAAACCTACGAGGTCCTCGAGGCCATCGACAACCGCGACTGGGACGAACTGCCCGGCGAACTCGGCGATCTGCTGCTGCAGGTGCTTTTCTACTCCCAGATGGCGGGTGAGGACGGCCGCTTCAATATCAACGATGTGCTCGACCGGCTCTGCACCAAGCTGGTGGGGAGGCATCCGCACGTCTTCGGCGATGCGGAGGCAAAGACCTCGGCGGACGTGTTAAGGAACTGGGAGGCTCTAAAGGCAAGGGAAAAGGAGAAGGCAAAGAGCGGCGCGGAGGGTGAGTCCTCATTGCCGGCCAGGCCGGAGTCGGTGCTCGCCGGAATTTCTACCGCTGTTCCCTCGCTGCTGGAGGCTTTCAAACTCAGCTCGCGGGCCGCGCACATCGGATTCGAGTGGCCGGAATTGAACGGCCTGTTTGAACAACTGAACGAAGAGACGGAGGAGTTACGCCACGAGGTGGCGAAGCTGCCTCAACCGGTGCATCCGCCGGGACGCGGCGTGGCGAATTCACGAGGCGGCCCGCTGGTGCCCGACGAATTGCGCGCGCGGCTCGAAGGCGAGGTGGGAGATTTGCTCTTCGTGCTGGTGAATATCGCACGATACCTCGCGCTCGATCCTGAATCGGCACTGCGCCGGACAAATCGCAAATTCAAGCGCCGCTTCCAGTGGATGGAAGACCAGCTTCTGGAGGAAGGGCGCAATATTCGGTCTGCATCCTTTGAGACCATGGACTCCTTGTGGCAGGCGGCCAAGGCGCACGAACGGGCATCCCTGCAGGAAGTAAGTACAGAGGACACGGGCACGAGTAGCAAGCAGTCAGTAGCAAGTACCACGGAACACGCACGCACCCCTGACCGCTGACCGCTTGCTACTTGCCACTTTTTCCGTTAATTCCGTGGTTGATGGCATCAGCACTATGGAAATCCGCAACTGCGAGACTCTTGACGAGATGCGGGCCTGCGTGGGGCTCCAGAAAGAAGTGTGGAATTTCAGCGATCTGGAGCTGGTACCACTGCGGTTGTTCGTGGTCGCCAGGAAGATCGGCGGGCAGGTAATTGGCGCGTTCGAGAATAATGAACTGGTGGGCTTCGCGCTGTCATTTCCGGGCCATCACCAGAGCTACCTGTACCTGCACTCGCACATGCTGGCGGTGCGCCAGTCGTATCGCAATCGCGGATTGGGCCGGGCATTGAAGCTTTTTCAGTGGGAGGATGCGCTGCGCCAGGGCATCGAGCTCATCGAGTGGACCTTCGATCCGCTGGAGATCAAAAACGCCTGGCTCAACCTGGAACGCCTTGGCGCTATTTGTCGCCGCTACGTGATCAACCAGTACGGGATCACGTCCTCCCCGCTCCAGGGTGGCTTGCCCAGTGATCGCTTTGTGGCGGAATGGTGGCTAAAGTCGAAACGCGTTGAGACCACGTTGCGAGACGGGCGGCATCCAGAAATACAGGTGGAACACCGGGTCAGGGTTCCGGCACAAATCTACGAGTGGAAAGCCGACCCGGCAAAGCGGGCGCAAGCGGCGGAAGTGCAACTCCGCAATCGCGAGGCGCTGACCGCGGCGTTCGCCAATGGATTGGCAGTCATTGGCTACGAGCGTGATGCTGCTGGCAATGGCACATTCCTGCTAGGCCGCTGGGAAGGGGAGAGTCTTTGCGCCGTGGTTAATCGCGGAAAAAGCTGATCAAAGCGAAGGGGAGAGGAGAGCCGAGTGATAGTTGAAGCCATCACGCTCCGCGAGATTCGTATGCCGCTGGTGCATTTCTTTGAGACCAGCTTCGGGCGAACGACTGAGCGCCGGATACTTCTGGTCACCGTACATTGCGAAGGAGTAGACGGCTGGGGCGAGTGCACTGCCGGTGAAGATCCCTTTTACAGCGAAGAGTTTATCGAGGACGCGTGGCAGATCATTGCTCATTATCTGGCGCCGGCGCTGCTCGGCCGGTCATTGGAAAAAGCCGGGGATTGCATTCCCCTGTTCGCCCGCGTGCGGGCGCACCACATGGCGAAAGGGGCGGTTGAGAATGCCTTGTGGGACGCGGAAGCACAGCAAGAAAACGTTGCTCTGTGGCGCCTGCTTGGGGGTTCGCAGCGGCAGATTGTGTGCGGTGTGTCCATCGGCATCCAGAATTCCATCGATCAATTGCTGGAGAAAATCGAGACCGAACTGGCCGCAGGCTACCGTCGCATCAAGGTGAAAGTGAAGCCTGGTTGGGACGTCAATGTGCTCCGGGAAATACGACTTCGCTGGCCGCAAATTGCGCTCTCCTGCGACGCCAATTCCGCGTACTCACTCGACGACCTCGAGCATCTGAAGTCTTTCGACGAGTTTGGGCTGCTGATGATCGAACAGCCGCTTTGGCACGACGACATCTATTTTCATGCGCAACTACAACGCCAACTGGCAACTTCCCTTTGCCTAGACGAATCGATCCACCACTCGCGCGATGCCCAGGCTGCCGCGGATCTGGGCGCGTGCCGCATCATCAACATCAAGGTGGGCCGGGTGGGCGGCTTTACCAGCGCGATTGAGGTGCATAACGTCAGTCGGCGCAATGGGATGCCCAACTGGTGTGGCGGAATGCTCGAATCCGGAATTGGCCGCGTTCATAATGTCGCGCTTTCCGCGCTCGCAAATTTCACCTTGCCCGGCGACGTTTCCGCCTCCAGGCGCTATTGGAAAGAAGACATCATCGAGCCGGAAGTCACGGTTTCACCTGCGGGGTTGATCGAGGTTCCTGACCCGCCCGGCCTTGGTTTCCAAGTAAAGACCGATTTGATTGAAAAATTGACGTTCCGGAAGGAAACAATCCGCAGCGCCTGACGCAGTGATCAGGTGACAGGGCGGCACTTACTTGTGGTCGGCATTGATCGCCAATTCGTCCTGACCCTTCTCCAGAATAGCCACCCCTTGCGCCAGCGTTAAACTGTGCGGCACTTGCCGAAAGTCGCTCAGTTTTTCCACTTCATGAAGGTTGATGGTTTTGAAAAACAGCGCCTTGCCGGAAAATTGAATATTTGTGGAGGTTGCTTCCCAGCGCTCCGGGCCTATCTGAGTTTGTTCCACATTGAAATGGCCGCCTTTGTTCAAATGGGCAAGAATGCCCCAGCCGAATGTCACCTCGCGAAACAGCGTCCCTTCAATTCGGGCCAGGCGGAAGTGTGTCACGTTAAGCCACATCCGGCCCGACATCCCTTTGAAAACTGCCATTTCGTGCGAGGAAGGGGCATACGATGGGTTCGGTGAGAACTTCAGCTTGACTATGTCCCCAGTTTCGCCGGATTCGAGTGCTTCATACTCATAAACAAACGCTCTAGGCAGTTCGCGGAACATACGCTCCACTTTTTTCGCATCTTGTTCCTGGTCTCTCAAGTGCCGGCGTTGCAGTTCGGGATGTTGAGGCAGGCTCTGGAGGCGCGCCTCTTCCTGCGCCCGCTGCTCGGGCGTGAGGGCCTGGTCGTTGAGCGCGATCAGCCTCGACACGTTGCCGTCAATCGTCTCTATCACTTCCTGCGTCTTTGAGCCTTCGGGAGTTTTCTCCCAATCGCGATACCGGTACTGCCCTCCGCCGTGAGTCGTCAATTCGTTCTTGACCACCCGCGCGACCAGATCGCCCGGGGCGGTCGTCTTCATGATGGATTGGGCGTCCGCGCCTGGTTGCACTTGTCGTTCCCCGGCCTGTTGGCCGGCGGCGTTGAGGGCAAAGGCAAGGGCTAATGCTGCCGTCGTCAACGCACGAATTCTATAGGGATGATGCATGCCCGTCCTCCCTCCTGCAAAGGCCGACGAAACGGCATGCGCTGCTGGACCTGTTATCCACCCGCAGTACCATTTCGGCACGCTGAATGGCGCGGAAGTATGACTCGCTGCTGCCAGTTGATTAGAGAACCCTTGGCGCTCGCGGGTTGCATTGGCATACCATCGGGTTCCGAGGCAATCCGCGTTCTCGAGCAGCCATCGTCGCTCGTGCATTGCCCTGAGTCCGGGAAATGCGCTACGCTGCTGTGCGCCACCATGAAGGAACATGCCCAAAGCCGGCAGCCTCTAT